>JAJFIG010000477.1 GCA_021775195.1 Rhodospirillales bacterium
CGCTTCGGCGTCGAGCCCGATGCCCTCCGTGCCATGCTCGACCACTGGATGCGCAAGGGCCGGGTACAGCGCCTCGAGAGCGCGGATGGTGATTGCGGCAGCTGCACCAAGTGCGAGGCCTACCACCTCGAGATATACCGATGGATTGGCTGACGGGTCGCCCCAACCGCACCTATTCCGCCGATTGAACAACCATAGCGGCTGCCCGTGCCCGCGTGTCGGCGGCGTACCACGCCGTCGCCGCGGCGATGATGCCCAGCACCGGAAGGGCCAGGACGTTGACCGCGTCCCATCCAAACCAGTTGAGCATCACTCCCGACACCAGCGACGCCACGGCCGTCAGACCGACCACCAGGAATTCGTTGGCCGCCTGGGTCTTGGCCTGCTCGGCCACGGTGCAGGCCTGGGTCAGAAGGGCACTGCCGCCCACGTACATGAAGTTCCAGGATACCCCAACCAGGATCATGGAAACGGTGAAATTGCCGACGGTCACGCCCGAGACCGCCACCGCGACGGCCGCCACCAGCACCGCCATGCCCCCGTAGAGAACCCGGAGCAGGCCGAACCGGTCGATCAGGTGACCGGTAAAGAACGACGGTAGGAACATCGCCATCACGTGCCACTGGATCACCAGGGTCGACTGGTCCACCGACAGGTCACATGCCATCATCGACAACGGCGTCGCCGTCATCAGCAGGTTCATCAGCGCAAATCCGCCACCGGCGTTGCAGGCGGCGGCGATGAAGGCCGGCTGCCGCATGATGACCCTCAGCGGCCGCACCGGACCCAGGCGCTGTTCCCGCGACAACTTGGGAATTCGCACCAGGCTGATCGGCACCATCGCCGCCAGGCCCAGTGCCACCACCGCCAGGTAGGCCCCGGCAAAGGGCACCGGCGCCAGCATGTCGCGGCTGAAGATCGCCAACTGCGGCCCGAGAACGGCGGCGACCACGCCCCCGGCCATCACGTACGAGATCGCCCGTGCCCGGAAATCCGGCGCCGCCACGTCGGTGGCGGCAAATCGGTAGTACTGGGCAAATCCCCGGTAGATCCCGATCAGCAGGCTGGAGACGCAGAAAAGCAGGAAATCCTCGGCATAGATGGCATGGATGGCAAGCCCGCCGCTGGCGACGCCCATTGACGCCCCCACCAGGAACCCGGCACGGCGCCCGAAGCGGCGCATGAAGAAGGACGCCGGGATCGTGGTCAGGGCGGCCCCCAGGATGGTCATGGTGATGGGCGCCGTGGCGAAGGCCTTGTTGTCCACCAACGTGTAGCCGACCAGGCCACCCAGCGCGAAACCGATGACCGACGCCGACATGAACAGCGCCTGGCTCACCGACAACAGCAGCACGTTCAATCGGTCCCGGCTAAGGGCCATCTGCGGATTCTCCGGAAATTCTGGATCGGGCGGAGCCGCCCGCCGGTTCAGCCCAGCGCCGCGCGCAGGGTCTCGACGGTCTGTTTAAGGTCTTCGGCGTCGTATGGCAACGTCGGCGCCACGTTCCAGATGGGGCTCGGCCACGCGGCGTCGGAATGGAAGCGGGCGATGACGTGGACGTGAAGCTGGGAAACAACGTTGCCCAACGCCGCGACGTTTGTCTTATCGGGGGAGTGGATCTCCTCGAGCGCGTGGGACGCCCGGGCGATCTCCGCCATCAATGTTGCCTGGTCCGCCACGTCCAGGTCGTGAAGATCCCTGAGGTCGGGACGCTGGGGCACCAGAACCAGCCAGGGGTAGTTCCTGTCCTTCATCAACAGGACCAGGCACAGATCCCAGCGCGTCAGTTCCACCGTATCGGCCGCCAGCATGTTATGCAGCTTGAACATGGACCCTATCCTTTCGCAATATCCCCTTTATAGGGTACACCCGACCCGCCGCTCCGGGATACCGAAAGAACTGTCGCGCCTCGCGGCGGACGGATTGGAAAGGCCCGCCCCATGACCGAACTCGTCCTTGCCGTCGCCGTCTTCATCGCCAGTCACATCATTCCCGCCTACCGCCCCTTGCGCAACGCCCTGGTCGGAGTCTTGGGCGAGCGCGTCTACATGATCGTCTATTCCCTCGTCAGCCTCGCCATCCTCGTTTGGCTCGGCATAGCCTACGTCCGCGCCCCCTTTGTCGAGGTCTGGCCCCTGACCCGCCTCGCCTACTGGGTGCCCATCGTGGTCATGCCCTTCGCCTGCATCATGCTGGTCGCCGGGATCACCACCCCCAACCCCCTGTCATTGACCTTCGCCCCGGGCAGCTTCGACCCCCGGCGCCCGGGCATCAATTCCGTCACCCGGCACCCGGCAATATGGGCCCTGGCCCTGTGGGCGGCGGTCCACATGGTCCCCAACGGCGACGCCGCCTCGCTGATCCTTTTCGGGCTTCTTCTGGTCCTCAGCCTCGCCGGTCCCGCCAGCCTCGACCACAAGCGCCGAGCCAAGCTGGGCGAGGCCGAGTGGCAGCGCCTGGCGGGCCGGACCTCCAACATTCTGTTCGGCGCCCAAGTGACCGGCGGCGCGCCCATCGACTGGGGCGGCATCGGCCTCTGGCCGGTCCTCTGGGGCTTGATCGTCTATGCCGTCCTCCTCCATGGCCATGAAGTGGTCATCGGCGTTTCCGCGATCCCCCAATGAGCATGTCATGGCCGAATTGATCCTCGCCGCACTCGTCGCCGGCCGCGCCCGCGTGAGCTGCGCGGAGATGGGCCATCCCCGTCTCATAGCCGGCCTGGTTCTTTATGCCCTCTTCGCACACGAAACCATAATTGGTGTAACGCCGTTCCGGGTTTAGGGTATTGATGAACAGGATGGTAATCCGGTGCCGACCTTGCTAGAAGCCCACCCATGACCGACCTCGCCCATATCCGCAACTTCGCCATCATCGCCCACATCGACCATGGCAAGTCGACGCTCGCCGACCGCATGATCCAGATCTGCGGCGGCTTGAGCGCGCGCGAGATGAAGGAACAGGTGCTCGATTCCATGGACATCGAGCGCGAGCGCGGCATCACCATCAAGGCCCAGACCGTACGCCTGATGTATAAGGCGGGCGATGGCGAGACCTATCAGCTCAACCTCATGGACACCCCCGGCCACGTCGATTTCTCCTACGAGGTCAGCCGCAGCCTCGCTGCCTGCGAGGGCTCCCTGCTGGTGGTCGACGCCACCCAGGGGGTCGAGGCACAGACCCTTGCCAACGTCTATCTTGCCATCGACAACGACCACGAGATCGTACCCGTGCTCAACAAGATCGATCTTCCGGCGGCCGAGCCCGATCGCATCAAGGAGCAGATTACCGAGGTCATCGGCCTCGACACCGACGGCGCCTTGGCCATCTCGGCCAAGACCGGCGACGGTGTCGGCGAGGTGCTCGAGTCCCTGGTCCAGCGCCTACCGCCACCCACGGGCGACGCCGACGCGCCCCTGAAGGCCCTGCTGGTGGACAGTTGGTACGATGCCTATCTGGGGGTCATGATCCTGGTCCGCGTCCACGACGGGGTTCTCAGGAAGGGCATGAAGATCCGCATGATGGCCGCCGGCACGCTCCATCAGGTGGAGCAGGTCGGCGTATTTACCCCCAAGCTCGAAAGGGTCGATCAACTGGGCCCCGGCGAGGTCGGCTACATCACAGCCGCCATCAAGACCGTCGCCGACACCGGTGTCGGCGACACCATCACCGAGGACAAGCGCCAGACTGCGGCGGCCTTGCCCGGCTTCCAGCCCTCGGTACCGGTGGTCTTCAGCGGTTTGTTCCCTGTCGATTCGGCGGATTACGAGGACCTGCGCTCGTCCCTTGAGAAACTGCACCTCAACGATGCCAGCTTCCATTATCAGGCCGAAACCTCCGCCGCCCTCGGCTTCGGGTTTCGCTGCGGGTTCCTGGGACTCTTGCACCTGGAGATCGTGCAGGAGCGTCTCGAGCGGGAATTCGACCTCGACCTGATCACCACCATGCCCAGCGTCATCTACCGGATGCACATGAACGACGGCACCGTGAAGGAAATGCATAACCCCGTCGACATGCCCGACCCCGTGCACATCGACCACATGGAAGAGCCCTGGATCAAGGCCACCATCATGGTGCCCGACGAATACCTGGGCGGTATCCTGGCGCTCTGCACCGAGCGCCGGGGCGAACAGCTCGACCTGACCTACGTCGGCAGCCGGGCAATGGCGGTCTACCGCCTGCCCCTGAACGAGGTCGTCATCGATTTCTACGACCGCCTGAAATCCACCTCCCGGGGCTACGCCAGCTTCGATTACGAGATGGTGGGCTACGACCTCGGCGACCTGGTCAAAGTCTCGATCCTGATCAACGCCGAGCCCGTCGACGCCCTCTCCTTCATCGTCCATGCCAACCACGCCGAGACCCGCGGCCGTGCCATCTGCGAACGCCTCAAGGACCTGATCCCGCGCCAGCTTTTCAAGATCGCCATCCAGGCCGCCATCGGCGGCCGCGTCATCGCCCGCACCACGGTGTCGGCCATGCGCAAGGACGTCACCGCCAAATGCTACGGCGGCGACGTCAGCCGCAAACGCAAGCTTCTCGACAAGCAGAAGAAGGGCAAGAAGCGCATGCGCCAGTTCGGCAATGTCGAGATCCCCCAGTCCGCCTTCCTCGCCGCCCTCAAGACCAGCGACGACTGATACCAAAGCCGAACAGTCGCCGCCCGGGAACTTGACTTTGGTCATGTCCCGGGCCGCGTCCGTGATATAGTTATCGGCCAAGCGGTCCCTGTTTAGGGGACGGGGAACGCATGCGAAGGGGAGTTAAGGTGAGACCATCGGGATCGACACCGCCGTTGTCACCGGTGATGTTGGCGGGCTTTTTGGCGCGCCCGCTGCCACCGGTGCTGCTGCAGCCTGTGCTGAACCTCGCCATGTCCATCATCAGCCGCCGTCATCCTGACGTTTTCGAGCGTCTCGGCGGTCTTGACCATCCTCTGTTTGTCATCGACCCCATCGACCTTCCCCTGATCTTTTCCCTTGATCCCGATCCCCTGGCACCACGCCTCACCGCCGCCCGCGACACCGAAGACGTCGAGGCCACTGCGACTATTCGCGGGCCCCTGCTTACCCTTTTCGATCTCCTCGAGGGACGCATCGATGGCGACTCGCTGTTTTTCTCACGCGAACTGACCATCGAGGGCGACACCGAGGCCGTGGTGGCGCTGCGCAATGCCGTCGACGGCGCCGAGATCAATGTCGTTGCCGATGTCCTGTCAGTGTTGGGCCCCCTGGCCGGTCCGGCCCATGGCGCCGTCGGCATCGCCGGAGCCCTGTTCGCCCGCGCCGCCCGCGACCTTGAGACACTCCGCGCCTCCGTCATCGCTCCGGCGCTGCGCCAGGGCGAGGCCCAGGCCGCCGCATTGCGCGATCTCGATGAAAAGGTTGGGACCGCCGCCCGCCGGCGGCCAGCGCGCGAGGCCGGCCGCTCATGACCCAACCCCTTGAGTTGGTCTGCCCGGCGGGAACCCCAGCGGCGTTACGTGCTGCCGTCAGCGCCGGTGCCGACACCGTTTACCTGGGGTTCCGCGACGAGACCAACGCCCGCAACTTTC
>JAJFIG010000478.1 GCA_021775195.1 Rhodospirillales bacterium
AATCCCGCGAGCAATTCGAGGTCCGCACCCACAAGCGCGTGCTGGACATCATCGAACCGACGCCCCAGACGGTGGATGCCTTGATGAAACTTGATCTTGCCGCCGGCGTCGACGTCGAGATCAAGCTGTAGGGGGTGGAGACATGATGCGAACCGGCTTGATTGCGCAGAAACTAGGTATGAGCCGCCTTTTCAGCGATGACGGGACCCATACGCCGGTTACCGTGTTGAAGGTGGACCGCTGCCGGGTCGTTGCCCAGCGGACCGAGGAAAAGGACGGTTATTGCGCCCTCCAACTCGGCTACGGGGCGGCCAAGGTGAAGAACGTCAACAAAGCCGAACGCGGTCATTTCGCCGCAGCCAAGGTCGAACCGTCGCGGACCCTGGCGGAATTCCGGGTCAGTCCCGACGGCCTCGTCGATATCGGCGCCGAGCTGTCGGTCGAACATTTCCTGCCTGGCCAGTATGTTGACGTTTCCGGGACCTCCATCGGCAAGGGATTTGCCGGTGGCATGAAGCGTCACGGTTTTTCCGGCTTACGTGCCTCCCACGGCGTTTCCGTCAGCCATCGCGCCCTCGGCTCCACTGGCCAGTGCCAGTACCCGGGCAAGGTCTTCAAGGGCAAGAAGATGGCCGGCCAGATGGGCAACAAGCGGGTCACCGTGCAGAACCTGGAGGTCGTCGGCACCGATACCGAGCGCGGCGTCCTTATGGTCAAGGGAGCAGTGCCGGGGTCCAAGGGTGGTTACGTGCTCGTCAGCGATGCCATCAAGAAGCCCCTTCCCGAGGCGGTTCCGTTCCCGACCAGCGGCACGACCGCGGCAACCGAGGACGATGGCGCCGGGAATGGCGTTGACGAAGCACCGACGGACGATGCCGCCAAAGATGCCGGCAGCAAGGACTAAGTGGCCATGAAATGTGACGTCATCAGTCTTGAGAACAAGAAGGTCGGAACCATCGATTTGGATGACTCCGTGTTCGGCCTCGACGTGCGCGGCGATATACTTGCCCGCGCCGTCAACTACCAACTAGCCAAGCGCCGTGCCGGCAACCACAAGGTCAAGGGCCGGAGCGAAGTCAGTGGGACAAACGCCAAACCCTTTCGCCAGAAGGGGTCCGGCCGCGCCCGCCAGGGTACCCACCGCGCTTCCCAGCATCGGGGAGGCGGTATCGTCTTCGGGCCCCAGGTTCGCAGCCATACCCACAAGCTGCCGAAGAAGGTTCGCCTGCTGGCCTTGAAGACGGCGTTGTCTGCCAAAAAGGCCGAGGGCCGGTTGGTGGTCCTGGACGCCGCCACTCTGAAAAAGCCGAAGACCGGAGATCTGGTGAATAGCGTTAAGAAGCTGGGCTGGGAGTCGGCGCTGGTCATCGACGGCGCCATCGTCGACGACAATTTCGCCCGCGCCGCCGCCAATATTATCGGTCTGGACCTGTTACCGAGCCAGGGCGCCAATGTTTACGACATCCTGCGTAGCGACACTCTGGTCCTGACCAGGGATGGTCTCAAGAACCTGGTGGAGCGCCTGACATGAGCAAGCACGCAAGCAGGAAGCCGGCTCCGCCGAGCCGCGCGCGCATGTACGAAATCATCCGCTCGCCGATCGTTACTGAGAAGGCGACGCTGTTATCGGAGTTCAACCAGGTCACCTTCCGCGTTCCCATGGACGCCACCAAACCCGAGATCCGGGCTGCGGTGGAAGGGTTGTTCAAGGTCAAGGTGACGGCCGTCAACACACTGCGACAGAAGGGCAAGGTCAAGCGCTTCCAGGGCCGCGTCGGCAAGCGGGTGGACACCAAGAAGGCCATCCTCACCCTGGCCGAGGGGCACTCCATCGACATCACTACGGGGGTCTAGGTTAGATCATGGCACTGAAACAGTTCAAACCTACGACCCCGAGCCGCCGCGGCCTGGTTCTGGTCGACCGCTCGGGCCTCTACAAGGGCAAGCCCGAAAGGTCCCTGACCGAGGGCATGCGCAAGAAGGGCGGCCGCAATAACGTCGGGCGTATCACCGCAAGGCGCCGTGGCGGCGGGCACAAGCGCCGTTATCGGGTCATCGACTTCAAGCGTGACAAGTTCGACGTCACCGCCACGGTCGAGCGCATCGAGTACGACCCCAATCGCACGGCGTTCATCGCTTTGGTCCGCTACGAGGACGGCGACCTGTCCTACATCCTTGCGCCTCAACGCCTGCGCGTCGGCGACACCGTCGTTTCTGGTGAAAAGGTCGACATCCGCCCCGGTAACGCGCTCCCGATGCAGAACATTCCCGTCGGCACGATCATCCACAATGTCGAGATGAAGACCGGCAAGGGTGGACAAATCGCGCGATCCGCCGGCACCTACGTGCAGCTTATCGGCAAGGACCAGGGATACGCCCAGCTGCGCCTCAGTTCGGGCGAGCAGCGCATGGTACGAGCCGAGTGCATGGCCACCATCGGCGCCGTGTCCAACCCCGACCAGCAAAACATCAAGCTCGGCAAGGCCGGGCGCAAGCGCTGGCTAGGCAAGCGCCCGTCGGTGCGTGGCGTCGCCATGAACCCCATCGACCACCCCCATGGCGGTGGCGAGGGGCGCTCATCGGGCGGACGCCATCCGGTGACTCCGTGGGGCAAGCCCACCAAGGGCAAACGCACCCGCAAGAACAAGCGGACGGACGCGCTGATCATGCGCCGCCGTCACAAGAAGAAGTAAAGGAGGGCTGTCGTGGCTCGTTCGGTTTGGAAAGGCCCGTTCGTTGATGGCTACCTTCTCAAGAAGGCGGAGGGGGTGCGTGCTGGCGGACGTAACGAAATCATCAGGACGTGGTCCCGGCGCTCGACCATCCTGCCCCAGTTCGTCGGCCTCACTTTCGGTGTCTACAACGGCCGCAAGTTCGTTCCCGTGCTGGTAACCGAGGACATGGTTGGCCACAAACTGGGCGAGTTCTCGCCGACACGCACCTACTTCGGCCACACCGCCGACAAGAAAGCGAAAAGGGTCTGACCATGGGCAAGCGATCGACCCCGCGGCCACTTGCCGACAACGAGGCCATGGCTTTTGCCAAGCACTTGCGGGTAAGCCCGCAAAAGCTAAATCTTGTCGCCGGCGCCATCCGTGGTAAGACCTGCGAGGCGGCCTTGGCCGAACTCGAGTTTTCCCACCGCCGCATTGCCGGCGAGGTCCGAAAACTCCTGGAATCGGCGATCGCCAACGCCGAGAACAATCACCAACTGGACGTTGACCGCCTGATCGTCGCCGAGGCAACAGTTGGGCGCAGCATCGTTATGAAGCGGTGGCGTCCGCGTGCCCGCGGCCGCGTCGGTCGGATCGTCAAGCCCTTCAGCAATCTGCGGCTTGTGGTCCGCGAACATGAGGAAACAGCGTAATGGGGCAAAAGGTTAATCCGATTGGGTTTCGGCTCGGCATCAACCGCACCTGGGATTCCCGGTGGTACGCCGACAGCGGCTATGCCGACCTGCTGCACGAGGACCTGAAAATCCGCGACTTCCTGCGCGAGCGCCTTGCTCAGGCCGGTGTGTCGCGCATCGTCATCGAGCGTCCGGCGAAGAAGGCCCGCATCACCGTGCACACAGCCCGGCCCGGCGTCGTCATCGGCAAGAAGGGCGCCGACATCGAGAAGCTACGCCGCGATATTTCCAAGATGACCGGCTCCGATGTCCATGTGAACATCGTCGAGATCCGCAAGCCCGAGATCGAGGCCCAACTGGTGGCCGAGAACATCGGTCAGCAGATGGAGCGCCGAGTTTCCATCCGCCGGGCCATGAAGCGCGCCGTGCAATCTGCCATGCGGTTGGGTGCCCAGGGCATCCGTATTAATTGCGAGGGCCGCCTGGGTGGCGCCGAGATCGCTCGTGGTGTCTGGTACCGCGAGGGTCGGGTGCCCCTGCACACCATGCGGGCCCACGTCGACTACGGTGTTGCCACCGCCAAGACCACCTATGGCACCTGTGGCGTCAAGGTATGGATCTTCAAGGGTGACATCATGGCCCACGACCCCATGGCCATGGACAAGCACGCTATCGAACAGCAGCCGGCCCGCTGATCCCGGGTATCCAGGACCGGCACCGGAAGAAGAAAGACAGGACACTATGCTAAGCCCGAAACGGACCAAATTTCGCAAGGCGCACAAAGGCCGCATCCGCGGCAAGGCGAAGGGCGGCGCCAACTTGAACTTCGGCTCCTACGGGTTGAAGGCGACCTCGGCCGAACGTGTCACCGCGCGCCAGATCGAGGCTGCCCGCCGAGCAATGACCCGCCACATGAAGCGTGCCGGCCGCGTCTGGATCCGCATTTTCCCCGACGTCCCGGTTTCCCAGAAACCGGCTGAGGTCCGTCAGGGCAAGGGCAAGGGGTCGCCCGAGTACTGGGCCTGCCGGGTCAAGCCGGGCCGGATCATGTTCGAGGTCGACGGGGTTACGCGCGACGTCGCGAAGCGGGCTTTCGAGCTTGCCGCCGCGAAGCTGCCGCTGCAGACCCGTTTCGTCTCCCGCCTGGGCGAGGAGGGGTAGGATCATGAAAGCGAGCGATTTGCGTACGAAAAGCGACGACGAGTTGAAAGATCAGGTTCTCGACCTTCGCAAGGAGGCGTTTAACCTGCGATTTCAGGCGGCGAGCGGTCAGTTGGAGAACACCGCCCGGGTGCGTCAGGTGGGCCGCGAAATTGCCCGCATCAAGACCATTCAGACCGAACGCAAGGGGGCCGGCTCCGGGGCCGGTTCATGAAGAGGACGGACGAGAAATGCCGAAACGCGTAATGCAAGGGGTCGTGGTCAGCGACAAGATGGACAAGACCGTCGTCGTCAAGATCGAACGCCGGATCATGCATCCGCTGTACAAGAAATTTATCCGCCGCTCGAAGCGGTACTCGGCCCACGATCCCGATAATACGATCAAGATCGGTGACGTGGTCCGTATTCGCGAATGCCGCCCCATTTCCAAGCGCAAGCGCTGGGAAGTGGTGCCCGAGAACGGTTAATGGCGCGGCTGGTTGCTGAGGAAGGACGAGAACGATGATCCAGGCGGAAACAAACTTGGACGTTGCCGATAATTCGGGCGCCCGCCGGGTGCAGTGCATCAAGGTACTTGGCGGGTCAAAACGCAAGTATGCCCATGTCGGTGACGTGATCGTCGTCTCGGTGAAGGAAGCAATTCCACGTGGCCGGGTAAAAAAGGGCGAGATCATGCGCGCCGTCGTTGTACGCACGGCCAAGGATATCCGCCGTCCCGACGGATCCGCCATCCGTTTTGACAAGAATGCCGCCGTGCTTATCGACAAGCAAGGCGAGCCTATCGGAACCCGGATTTTCGGCCCCGTAACCCGTGAACTGCGGGCTAAACGCTACATGAAGATCATTTCCCTGGCGCCCGAGGTGCTGTGATGACGACGAAATTGAAAATAAAGAAAGGTGACCGCGTCATCGTCCGCAATGGGCGCGATCGCGGCAAGATGGGTGAGGTCTTGCAGGTCTTGCCGAAACGTTCCCGGGTCATTGTCCAGGGTGTCAACATGGTCAAGCGCCACACCTCGCCTAGTTCCGGTAATCCGGGTGGGATCATTGAAAAAGAAGCGACGATCCATATCTCCAACGTGGCCCACATCGATCCCAAAACGGATCGGGCCACCCGGGTCGGCTATAAATTTCTCGAGGACGGACGCAAGGTCAGGTTCGCCAAGGGATCCGGCGAAGTCATCGATAGGTAATGGGTGCTGAGTGATGACACGCATACGCGAACACTATGAAAACGTGGTCAAGCAGGCCTTGACTCAGGAATTCGGCTACGACAACCCCATGCAGGTGCCGAAGCTGGAAAAGATCGTCATCAACATGGGTGTTGGCGAGGCGTCCCAGGATCGCAAAAAGATCACGGGCGCAGTCGAAGACATGACCCTGATCGCGGGACAGCGGCCGGTCGTCACCAAGGCCAGAAAGTCCATTGCCGCGTTCAAATTGCGCGACGGCATGACCATCGGCTGCATGGTAACCCTGCGCCGCCACCGAATGTACGAGTTTCTGGACCGTCTGGTAAATGTCGCCTTGCCCCGGGTTCGCGACTTTCGCGGCTTGTCGCCCAAGAGCTTCGATGGCCGGGGTAATTTTTCAATGGGTTTGAAAGAGCAGATCGTCTTCCCTGAAATCGACTACGACAACGTCGATAAGATCAGGGGCATGGGGATCGTCGTTTGCACGACCGCCTCCACAGATGCCGAGGCGAAGGCACTGCTCAAGGGATTCGATATGCCATTCACCGGCGAATCGACAAACGGAGAAACGCGGAATGGCTAAGAAGAGTGCCATTGAGAAGAACAAGAGCCGCATGCTGTTGATCAAACGGTATGCTGACAAGCGGGCGCGATTGAAGGCGATGGCGAAGGATCAGTCCGTATCGCCCGAGGAGCGCTTTAATGCGCGCATAAAACTGGCGGCATTGCCACGCAATTCGTCACCGGTTCGTGCTCGTCTGCGCTGCGAGATTTCCGGACGGCCCCGCGGGAATTACCGGAAGTTCAGGTTGTCGCGCATCGCCCTGCGCGAGTTGGCGTCCCGGGGTCAGATTCCCGGCATGGTGAAGTCGAGTTGGTAGGGGAGAAACAGCCATGTCGATGACTGACCCACTGGGCGATATGCTGACCCGCATCCGTAACGGCCAGCGCGCGCACAAATCCAACGTAATTGCGCCGGCGTCGAAGCTGCGCGCCAACGTTCTCGAAGTCCTCAAACGTGAAGGGTTCATCCGAAGCTATTCCCAATACGAGGTTCGCGCCGGTATCAACGAACTCCGCATTGAACTGAAATATCATGAGGGCGACCCT
The DNA here is from genome assembly GCA_021775195.1 of Rhodospirillales bacterium. Lineage (GTDB taxonomy): Bacteria > Pseudomonadota > Alphaproteobacteria > Rhodospirillales > 2-02-FULL-58-16 > JAJFIG01. The sequence goes on from JAJFIG010000478.1 coordinate 6,814, forward strand.
GTTATACGCCAGATCAGCCGCGTTTCCACGCCGGGCCGGCGGGTGTATTCGAAGATCAAGGACCTGTCTCGCATATACAACGGCCTCGGCATTTCGATTCTGTCGACGCCGCGTGGTGTCATGTCCGATGCCGAGGCGCGCGCCGCCAATGTGGGTGGTGAAGTTCTGTGCCAGGTCTTCTAGTGGATAGAATCCAACAGGATTTGGAATAGGAAAACCGCTATGTCGCGCATTGGCAAACATCCCGTTACCATTCCCGAGGGAGTGACAGTTGACGTCTCTGGCCAGATTGTCACCGCCAAGGGAAAGCTGGGTGAACTCAGCACAACCCTCATGTCGGAGGTGGCGGTCTCCCATGATGGTAGCGAGGTTTCCGTCCAGCCGCGCAACGACACGATCCGCGCTCGCAAGATGTGGGGCACGGCGCGCAGCGTCGTCGACAATTTGATCACAGGGGTTGCAGACGGTTTCACCCGCAATCTCGAGATCAATGGCGTCGGCTACCGGGCGCAGCTTCAAGGCAAGGATCTGGTTTTACAGTTGGGGTACAGCCACGAGGTGCGTTTTCCCATCCCCGAGGGGATTACCATCCAGTGTCCCGACCAGACTCACATCACGGTGCAGGGTGCCGATAAACAGCAGGTCGGCCAAACAGCGGCAAATATCCGCTCGTTCCGTCCTCCCGAGCCTTATAAGGGCAAAGGCATTAAATATGCCGACGAGTTGATTTTGCGCAAGGAAGGCAAGAAGAAATAGGCCATGGCGACGACAAAGGATCTTTTCAAACGGCGCAAGCGGCGCACCCGCATCCAGGTTCGCCGGCGTCTTGGCGACCGGTTGCGTCTAACAGTGTTTCGTTCTGGCAAGCACATGTATGCCCAGGTCATCGACGACAACCGGGGCGTGACCTTGGCGTCGGCTTCGACACTGGAACAGGGTTTGCGAACAAAGCTGCGCACCGGCGCCGACATTGAGGCTGCAAGCGCGGTCGGCAAGTTGGTTGCCGAACGGGCAATGGCCGCGGGTTTCAAGGAGGTCGTCTTCGATCGCGGCGGCTACCATTATCATGGCCGGGTCAAGGCCCTGGCCGAGGCGGCTCGCGAAGGCGGCCTATCTTTCTAGGGAGCGTATCGAATGGCGCAGACACCGACGCAAGGGAACCCGACACAGGGCGCCCGCGGCCAGGGCCGGGGGCAGGGCCGGGGCGCACCGCGCGGAAACCGGGGACAGCGTGAAGAATCGGACCTGCTGGATAAGCTTGTCCACATCAATCGCGTTGCTAAGGTCGTGAAGGGCGGTCGGCGATTTTCCTTTGCCGCCCTGGTCGTGGTTGGCGACGGACGTGGCCGGGTCGGCTACGGAACCGGCAAGGCGCGTGAGGTGCCAGAGGCCATCCGCAAGGCAACCGACCAAGCCAAACGCGACATGATTCACGTGCCGCTCCGCGACGGGCGCACCCTGCACCATGACGTCCACGGTCGCTATGGTGCTGGTCGCGTTGTCGTGCGTAGTGCCCCGCCGGGCACTGGCATCATCGCTGGGGGGCCCATGCGCGCGGTTTTTGAAACCATGGGCGTGCAGGATGTTGTGGCCAAGTCCCTTGGCACTGCCAATCCTCACAACATGATCAAGGCGACGTTCCAGGCCCTGACCAACAGTGCCTCGCCCCGTGGCGTCGCCGCCCGCCGGGGCAAGAAGGTGAGTGAGATAATTTCCCGTCGTGGCACCGGCAGCGGTGCGTCGGCGGCGCGGGAGTAGATCCATGGCGGAGAAGAAAAGAGGGACCGTCAAAGTGACGCAGACCGGTAGCCCGATCGGCCGCCGCAAAGACCAGCGGGCGACCTTGGTCGGACTTGGGCTGAACAAGATGCATCGGACCCGCGAACTGGAGGACACGCCATCCGTCCGCGGGATGATCGCCAAGGTAAGCCACCTTGTGCGGGTCGAAGAGACTGGTTAGGGCCTAGCGGCAACGTAAGGGAAGAAGGTGCGATGAGACTGAACTGTATTTCCGATAACTCCGGGGCACACAAGGCGCGCAAGCGTGTCGGCCGCGGCATCGGCTCTGGGGTTGGCCGAACTTCGGGCCGTGGCCACAAGGGCCAGAAATCACGGAGCGGCGTTTCGCTGCTCGGCTTCGAGGGCGGCCAGATGCCGCTCTACCGCCGCCTTCCCAAGCGCGGATTCAACAAGCCGTTCCGCAAGGAATACGTGGAAGTTAATTTGGGCGCCTTACAGCGCGCCATCGATGCCGGGCGCTTGGATGCCAAGAAGACAGTCGATTCCTCTGCGCTGCAGGCCGCTGGTTTGATCAAGAAACCGCGCGACGGAGTCCGGCTGTTGGGCAAGGGTGAACTCAAGGCCAAATTGACCATCCAGGTAGCCGGCGCGTCCAAGGCCGCGGTCGCCGCCGTCGAGAAATTGGGCGGCAAGGTCGAGTTGACACCGCCGCCGGCACCCGAAAAAGAGACCAGGGGCAAGAAGGCGAAAAGGAACGCCGCCGCTGATGCGGCTCCGGTTGCCGGGAAAAAGAAACCGGATGCCGGCAAGGGCCAAGACAAGACCGAATCCAAAGGCTGACACGGAACCGCGATTATGGCATCTGCCGCCGAGCAACTAGCGTCCAGCGTCAATTTCGGTGCCTTTAACAAGGCCACCGAATTGAAGAAGCGTATATGGTTCACGCTGCTGGCGTTGATCGTGTACCGGCTCGGCACATACATTCCCTTGCCCGGCATCGATCCGGTCGTCCTCCAGGACATCTTCCGGCGCAACGCTGGCGGCATCCTCGGCATGTTCGATATGGTCGCCGGCGGCGCCCTCAGCCGGATGACCATCTTTGCCCTCAACATCATGCCTTACATTTCGGCTTCCATCATCATGCAGTTGATGACGGCCGTGTCCCCGCAGTTGGAGGCGTTGAAGAAGGAGGGCGAAACCGGCCGCAAGAAGATCAACCAGTACACCCGTTACGGCACTGTTGTGATCACAGCCCTGCAGGCCTACGGTATTGCCGTTGGTCTCGAGGGTATGACCTCTAGTGCCGGCTCGGCGGTCATTGATCCCGGCCTGTTCTTCCGCTTCACGACCGTTGTAACCCTGGTTGGCGGCACCCTGTTCCTGATGTGGCTGGGCGAACAGATCACGGCTCGCGGCGTCGGCAACGGCATCTCCCTTATCATATTTTCCGGCATCGTCGCCAATTTGCCTGGCGCCTTGGCCGGCACACTGGAATTGGGCCGGACCGGGGCTTTGTCGACCCTGTTCATCGTCTTTCTTCTCGCCATGGCGGTCGGCGTTATTTTCTTCATCATTTTCGTCGAGCGTGCCCAGCGCCGCATCGTGATCCAATATCCGAAGCGTCAGACCGGGAACAAGATGTACGGGGGCGAAAGCTCGCACCTGCCCTTGAAGGTCAACACCGCCGGAGTTATTCCACCGATTTTTGCCAGTTCGCTCCTGCTGATGCCGATTACGGTGTTGGGATTTTCGGCGGGGCAAGGGCCCGAGTGGTTGACCGACGTCACGGCCTATCTGGGGCGCGGCCAGCCTCTGTATCTGGCTATTTACATCAGCCTTATCGTGTTCTTTGCCTTTTTCTACACTGCTGTGGTCTTCAATCCGGCGGAGACGGCGGACAATTTGAAGAAATACGGGGGATTCGTGCCAGGTATCCGTCCCGGCAAGAACACCGCCGATTATCTCGACCGGGTTCTCACCCGCCTGACCGTTGTCGGGGCGGCCTATCTGGCGGCGGTTTGTTTGCTGCCGGAGATCCTCATTTCCCGGTTTTCCGTGCCCTTCTATTTTGGCGGCACCAGCCTGCTGATCGTCGTCACCGTGACCATGGATACGGTTGCCCAGGTGCAATCCCATTTACTGGCCCATCAATACGAGGGGCTGATCAAGAAAACCAAACTGCGGGGACGAAGGGGTTGAACCTCGTTCATATCGGCCCCCCGGGCCCGGGAGAGGGCACCCAGGCAGAGCTCCGGGAGGAGCAGTTCA
>JAJFIG010000479.1 GCA_021775195.1 Rhodospirillales bacterium
CCGCCGCCGGACCCCGCGGCCCCCCGCCGCCCGGTCCTGACCGTTCGCTTTTCGTTGTCCCCATCGGCCGCTGATAACCGGCCCAAATGATAACCGCCCTATAAGGAGGAACAGATGGCCTACGCCAACATCATCGCCGAGACACGGGGCCTCGTCGGCCTCATCACCCTCAACCGGCCCGATGCCCTCAACGCCCTCAACACCGCCCTGATCGAGGAGCTGGGCCAGGCCCTGGACGGGTTCGAAGCCGACGACGGGGTTGGCGCCATCGTCGTCACCGGCAGCGACAGGGCCTTCGCCGCCGGCGCCGATATCAAGGAGATGCAGTCCAAGACCTTCGTCGAAGCCTATCTCGGCGACTTTATTACCGAAGGCTGGGAGCGCATCACCACCTGCCGCAAGCCGGTGATCGCCGCCGTTGCCGGCCATGCCCTCGGCGGCGGGTGCGAGGTCGCCATGATGTGCGATTTCATCATCGCCGCCGACAACGCCCGATTCGGCCAGCCGGAAATCAAACTCGGCACCATTCCCGGCGCCGGAGGCACCCAGCGCCTGACCCGCGCCGTCGGCAAGTCGAAGGCCATGGAGATGTGCCTGACCGGCCGCCTGATGGACGCCGAGGAAGCCGAACGCGCCGGCCTGGTAAGCCGCATCGTTCCCGTCGCCGACCTTGTCGACGAGGCGGTGAAGACGGCCGAATCCATCGCCGCCCTGTCGCGGCCCATCGTTTTCATGGCCAAGGAGGCGGTCGACCGCGCTTTCGAGACGACCCTCTCAGAAGGCGTCCGTTTCGAGCGCCGCCTGTTCCATTCGACCTTCGGGACCGGCGATCAGAAGGAGGGCATGGCGGCCTTTTCCGAGAAACGCCCCGCCGACTTTACCAACAAGTAGCGGTAAGTATCGGGAAGAACAAAGAAATCCGGACGTGGGGCGGACGGCCTGGATGGGAGAGTGCTCCGGGCTTGACGCCGCACCGCACCGGCTCTATAAGCCTGCCTTCATTAATTGTAACCGCACACACGTCAGGTTTTTGAGTAGATGGCCAATAGCTCCACGGCGAAGAAACGCATCCGCCAGATTCAGCGCCGCACCGCCGTCAACGGTGCCCGCGTCAGCCGCATCCGCACCTTCATGCGCAACATCGACCTGGCGATCGCCAGCGGTGACGGTGGACAGGCAAGGGCGGCTTTGAAGGCAGCCGAGCCGGAGCTCATGCGCGGCGTCGGCAAGGGCGTCATCCACCGCAACACGGCGGCCCGCCGCCTGTCCCGGCTATCGGCCCGGATCAAGGCCATGAACGCCTGACGCCAATCCGCTTTCGACGACCCAGCCGCGTGCCTTCGGGACGCGGCTTTTTCGTGCCGTATTCGATGTTGACTCTCATTATTAACGGTCGCCACCATCCTTGACGCCGCGGATGGTCGCCGGGACGCGACCTGGAGGGCGCCACGCCGGCCACGCCGGCCGTGAAAATTGCCGGTTAGGTTCTTCTGTCCCAAGGTCGGATTTTTGTCCGCACCGGATTCCGGTTTTTTTCCCACGTTCCCTTTTCGATCACGTTGCCAGCGAACCATCCGCTCTGTAGATTTGGAGTCACGACAGCAGCGGAAGCGAAATCCCGGCCGGAGTTAACGCAAAGTATCCAGGCTGTCGTCAATAGCAATATATTATCATATGCCTGCCGTATTGGGTGCGAATTGCGTCGTGCTAAAAGAGTGGGCAGTAACACTCAAATAACGCCTCTTGATGTGTTGAAGTGAAGTTGAGGGGCCACACTCGGGGAGTCCGGCTATTGGAATCGCAGTGGGCGAGGGTCTGTGACCGTCTGCGTGAGGAAATCGGAGAGGCCGCTTATCAGAGCTGGCTGAAGCCGATGACCGTACGCGATGTCAGCGACGGGCAGGTCAGGATCTCCGTTCCGACCCGGTTCATGCGCGATTGGGTCGTTGCCCATTATGCCGACCGCTTGGGCACCCTGTGGAACGGCGAAGATCCCGCCGTTCACACCGTCGATATTTTCGTCCAGCCCGAACGGGCAAGCCAGACCATCCACGCGCCATCGGCTAGGCCCGATGCGCGCAAGGCAAAGCCCGCCGCGCCCAACGCCCGCGATGACGAAGCGAATCACCTGGGCTATCGCCAGGACATCAGCGCCCCCCTGGACCAGCGTTTCACCTTCGAGAATTTCGTCGTCGGCAAGCCCAACGAATTCGCCTATGCCGCCGCCCGGCGTGTCGCCGAAGCGACCTCGGTGCTGTTCAATCCGCTGTTCCTCTACGGTGGCGTCGGATTGGGCAAAACCCACCTCATGCATGCCATCGCCTGGCACATCCGCAAGGTCGATCCGTCGCGCACGGTCATTTACCTTTCCGCCGAAAAGTTCATGTACCGGTTCATCCGCGCCCTGCGCGAGCAGAACACGGTCGACTTCAAGGACCAGTTCCGTTCCGTCGACGTCCTGATGATCGATGACGTCCAGTTCATCAGCGGCAAGGATTCGACCCAGGAGGAATTTTTCCACACCTTCAACGCCCTCGTCGATCAGGGACGCCAGATCGTCCTTTCGGCCGACAAGTCGCCATCGGACCTGGAAGGTATGGAGGAGCGCCTCAAGTCGCGCCTCAATTGCGGCCTTGTCGCCGACATCCATGCCACCACCTACGAATTGCGCCTCGGCATCCTTCAGTCCAAGGCCGAACAGATGGCCGCCGACATCCCGCGCAAGGTGATGGAGTTCCTGGCCCACAAGATCACCGTCAATGTTCGTGAGCTCGAGGGCGCCCTCAACCGCATCATCGCCCACGCCCAACTGGTCGGCCGCGACATCTCGCTCGAGACCACCCAGGAGGTTCTGCACGATCTGTTGCGCGCCAACGACCGCCGGGTGACCATCGAGGAGATTCAGAAGCGCGTCGCCTCCCACTTCAACATCCGCATTTCCGACATGCACTCGGCGCGCCGGGCCCGCTCCGTCGCCCGCCCCCGGCAGGTCGCCATGTACCTGGCCAAGCAGTTGACCTCGCGGTCCCTGCCCGAGATCGGGCGAAAGTTCGGTGGCCGCGACCACACCACGGTGATGCACGCGGTACGCAAGGTCGACGAACTGCGCGAACACGACTCCGCCTTCGCCGAGGACGTGGAGCTGCTGCGGCGCATGCTCGAGGTCTGATCGGGCGCCTTTTTGCGCCAGGTTCACACCGCTGCCGGCGGCTTCCCGGCCAGGGGGCCAAAGAGCCGATCCCCGGTCTCGCGATAGGGGGGGAAAACGCTTCTGACTCCAACGACTTTCGTTATAATAGCGCTCCAACCGCGGGGTCCTTCCTTGGGACCCCGTGAACCGCTGTTTCAGTTGGGGACGGCGGGTTCCCGATACGACCTTCGCAGAAAACGACGGATCTTAAAGAACTGCCATGAAACTGACCATCGAACGGGCCGCTTTGTTGAAGTCCCTGGGACACGTGCAAAGCGTCGTTGAACGCCGCAACACTATTCCCGTCCTCTCCAACGTCAAGCTGGAGGCCGCCGACGGGCGCCTGAGCCTCAACGCCACCGACATGGATCTGGAGATCACCGGTTCCGTCGAGGCCGAGGTCGGGACGTCCGGCGCGACCACGGCTCCGGCCCACACCCTTTATGAGATCGTCCGCCGGTTGCCCGAGGGCGCCCAGGTCGAGTTCGACACCGGCGCCGAGGACGGGCATCTGACCCTGCGCTCGGGCCGTTCGCGGTTCACCCTCGCCTGCCTGCCGACCGAGGACTTTCCCGTCATGTCCGGCGGCGATCTGCCCCATGCCTTCGAGCTTTCGGCGGGAGATCTGCGCGCCCTCATCGATCGCACCCGATTCGCCATATCCACCGAGGAGACACGCTACTACCTCAACGGCATCTACCTCCATGCTGCCAACCGCGATGGCGTCGACGTCTTGCGCGCCGTCGCCACCGATGGCCATCGCCTGGCGAGCATCGAGATCCCGTTGCCCGCCGATGCCGCCGGCATGCCCGGCATCATTCTCCCGCGCAAGGCGGTTACCGAGTTGCGCAAGCTCATCGACGAGACCGGCGACACCGTTGCCGTCAGCTTGTCGGAGACCAAGATCCGCTTCTCCTTCGACGACGCGGTTCTCATCTCCAAGCTGATCGATGGAACCTTCCCCGACTACCAGCGCGTCATTCCCGCCGACAACGACAAGGAACTGGAGGTCGACCGCAAGTTGTTCGCCGACGCCGTCGACCGGGTGTCGGCCATTTCCAGCGAGAAATCGCGCGCCGTGAAGTTGTCCGTGAGCGGCACGACGCTGGTTCTCTCGGCCAACAGCCCCGACAGCGGCAGCGCCACCGAGGAACTGGAGGTTACCTACGGCGGTGACGATCTGGAGATCGGTTTCAATTCCCGCTACCTGCTCGACATAACCCAGCAGATCGAGGGCGACAGCGCCCGCCTCACCATGGCCGACGCGGCGTCGCCGACGATCCTGAGCGAAGCGGATGACGGCAGTGCGCTTTACGTGCTCATGCCCATGCGAGTGTGAGGAACGGAATTCTGGACGGTTGCCAAGGTTTGGCCGGAGTGGACATGGTCGACGGAGCCGCCGAGGCGGAATGGGCCACCTCCGCGCGTCTTTCGGTGGCTCGCTTGACACTGACCGATTTTCGCTGCTATCGCGCCCAGCGACTGGAGACCGACGACCGGTCCGTCGTCCTCACCGGCGCCAATGGCGCCGGCAAGACCAACGTCCTGGAAGCCCTTTCGTTCCTGGTCCCCGGCCGCGGGTTACGCGGTGCCCGGCTGGCCGACGCGGCGCGGCGCCAGGCCGGGTCCGAGGCCCCACCCTGGGGCGTCGCGGCGCGCCTGCGCACTCCCGGCGGGGTGGTCGAGGTCGGCACCGGCCGTGTAACCGATCCCGGCGGCGACGGGCGTGACAAGCGGGTGGTTCACATTGACGGCCAGCCGGCGAAAAGCCAGGCGGCCCTGGCCGCTCACGTCAGCGCCCAGTGGCTGACGCCGCAGATGGACCGGCTGTTCATGGAGGGTGCGTCGGCACGCCGGCGGTTCCTCGATCGCCTGGTGTTCGGCTTCGATCCGGCCCATGCCGGGCGGGCCTCGGCCTATGAGCATGCCCTGCGCGAGCGCGCCCGGCTGCTCCGCCACGGGCGCGATGGTAGCGGTGATCCACGCTGGCTGACGGCCCTCGAGGACACCATGGCGACCACCGGTGTCGCGGTGGCGGCGGCGCGTCTGGAGACGGCGGCCCGCCTGCACCAGGCCTGCTCCCGGCCCGTCGGGCCCTTTCCCGGCGCCACCCTGCGTGTCGACGGTATTGTTGAGGGATGGCTCGAGGACGGACCGGCCCTGGACGCCGAGGACCGCCTGCGCCAGGGCCTGGCTGAGGCGCGCCGGGCCGATGCCGTTGCCGGCGGTGCCTCCCTCGGCCCTCACCGGAGCGACCTGGTGGTCGAGCACCTGTCCAGCGGCGAGCCCGCCGCCCAGTGTTCGACCGGTGAGCAGAAGGCGCTGCTGATCGCCATCGTCCTGGCCAACGCCCGGCTCCAGGGGGACGAGCGGGGAAGTGTCCCGCTCCTGTTGCTGGATGAGGTCGCTGCCCATCTCGACCAGGTCCGCCGCGAGGCCCTGTTCGCCGAAATTACCTCTCTCGGCGCCCAGGCCTGGCTGACCGGAACGGACCGGTCTTATTTCGCGCCCCTCGCCGGCGCGGCCCAGTATTTCACCGTCGCCGACGCGGCGGTCACACCCGCCGGGTAAGCGGGCATGAACGGACGAATGCAGGAATGACCAAAAAGACCTCCGACGACCAGCCCGAAGAACGGTCCGATATCTACGACGCCGATTCCATCAAGGTGCTGCGCGGCCTTGATGCCGTGCGCAAGCGACCCGGCATGTACATCGGCGACACCGACGACGGCTCCGGCCTCCACCACATGGTCTACGAGGTCGTCGACAACGCCATCGACGAAACCCTGGCCGGTCATTGCGACAGCATCGAGGTGACCCTGAACGCCGACGGCACGGTCACGGTCTACGATAACGGCCGCGGCATTCCCGTCGACATCCACCACGAGGAAGGGGTCTCGGCGGCCGAGGTCATCATGACCCAGCTTCACGCCGGCGGTAAGTTCGACCAGAACTCCTACAAGGTGTCGGGCGGTCTGCACGGGGTCGGCGTCTCCGTCGTCAACGCCCTCTCCCAGTGGCTGGAACTGCGCATCTGGCGCGATGGCAAGGAACATTTCGTCCGCTTCGCCGACGGCGAGGTCGATTCGCCACTAAAGATCGTCGGCGAGGCGCCCGTCATCGATGGCGCGCCGCGCACGGGAACGGAAGTGACGTTCCTGCCGTCACCGGCCACCTTCACCATGACCGAGTTCGACTTCGCCACCCTCGAACACCGGCTGCGCGAGCTCGCTTTCCTCAATTCCGGCGTCTCCCTGGTACTCACCGACGCCCGTCACGTCGAACCCAACGTCGTTAATTTGCATTACGAGGGCGGGCTCAAGGCCTTCGTCGCCTATCTCGACCGCTCCAAGAACGGACTCCACGGCGAGCCCCTCATGGTCCTCGGCGAGCGCGACGGCATCGTTGTCGAGTTGGCCCTGCAGTGGAACGACAGCTACCACGAGACCACGCTCTGCTTTACCAACCACATCCCCCAGCGCGACGGCGGCACCCATCTCGCCGGTTTCCGCGGCGCCCTGACGCGCACCATCAATGCCTATGCAAGCGCCGGCGGCGTCAGCAAGAAGGAGAAGGTGAGCATCACCGGCGATGATGCCCGCGAGGGCCTGACCTGCGTCCTGTCGGTCAAGGTGCCCGATCCCAAGTTCTCGTCCCAGACCAAGGACAAGCTGGTCTCGTCCGAGGTCCGTCCCGTCGTCGAGGGTGTCGTCGGCGAGCAGCTCGAACGCTGGTTCGAGGAGCACCCGGGCGACGCCAAGAGGGTTATCGGCAAGATCGTCGAGGCCGCCGCCGCCCGTGAAGCCGCCCGCAAGGCCCGCGAGCTCACCCGGCGCAAGGGCGCCCTCGACATCAGCTCGCTGCCCGGCAAGCTTGCCGACTGCCAGCAGCGCGACCCGGCCCTGAGCGAGATCTTCATCGTCGAGGGCGATTCCGCCGGCG
>JAJFIG010000480.1 GCA_021775195.1 Rhodospirillales bacterium
CCAGCGGCACCATGCCCGTTGCAACGGCCGCCGCCGATCCGCTGGACGAGCCGCCGGGGGTATGGTCCGGATTGTGTGGGTTGCGGGTCTTGCCCGGCGCATAGACCGCGAGTTCCGTGGTCACGGTCTTGCCCATAATGACGGCGCCGGCTTCCTTGAGGAACGTGACCACGGCGGAGTCCGCTGCCGGTTGCCGGCCCGCGTCGAGCACGGTTCCGTTCTCGGTCGGCAGGCCGTCGGTGTCGAAGATATCCTTGATTCCGATGGGAACGCCGTGAAGGGGTCCGGTCGCCTCACCAGCACCCCGAGCGAAGTCCCGTAACCGCGCCTGGTCAAGGGCGAAGTCCCGATCCAGATGCGCCCAGGCCTGGACGTCGGGTTCCCGTTCGTCGATCCGCGCCAAACAGGCCTCGACCATCTCCACGGATGTGATTTCGCCGCGCCTGAGGCGATCGGACGCGTCTACCGCACTGAGATCCGCCAAGTCCATTGTCGTCGTTTCTATTGTTTTTCCGTCCACACTGCCGGGCTATCTGCCGTAAACGAGCTTCGGCAGGTAGAAGGCGAGCTGCGGGAACGAATAGAGCAGGATCATCGCCAGGAAGACCATCGACAGGAACGGCAGGCAGCCCTTGAAGATCTGAATCAACTGGACATGCGGCGGCGCCACCCCTTTCAGGTAGTAGGCCGCCATGGCCATGGGTGGGGTCAGGAACGAGGTCTGCAGGTTGAGCGCCACCAGGATCCCGAAGAACAGCGGATCGATACCGAAGTGGGGCAGCATGGGCAGGAAGATGGGGACGAAGATGATGATGATCTCCGACCATTCCAACGGCCAGCCGAGCAGGAAGATGATGATCTGCGCCATGATCAGGAAGGTGATCGGGCTGAGGTTCATGCCGAGAACCACTTCCTCGATGAGGCCGTGGCCGCCGAGATAGGAGAAGACGGACGAGAACGTCCACGATCCGACGAACAGCCAGCAGACCATGGCCGAGGTGCGGACCGTGAGGTAGACGGATTCCTTCAGGCCCAGCTTATCGATACCCTTCCAAGCCATATTGGCCAGCATGGCGGTGAAAAATCCGATGTCGATGCACCACCAGGTGAACTCCTGTTCGGCGAATCGTTCGCCCAGACCGAGGACCTGGAACATCAGCGCGTAGACGGCGGCAAGCCCGAGCCCGGCGAGCGCGGCCTGGCCGCCAAAGGCATAGAGCGGCCGAAGCGCCGGCGTCTTGGGCTGCAGGAGGCCCAGGATATGGGTCGGGCCGACGTCGAGGCGGACCACCGCGGCAATGACCAGGGCGATGGCGACGCTGACGCCGGGGCCGAAGGGCAGCGTGTGTTCCGTCGGCATCGGAAAATCAAAGAACCAGCTGGCCACCAACCGGAAGAAGAAATAGGCGAGGTAGAGAATGAGCGTCGTCATCGCCCCGGCACCGATGGCATAGAACCACGGATTGTGGCCATGGACCACGCCGTCGCTCGCCACCCACTCCGGCCGGATTTCTCCCGCCCGTATCGAGGCGATGCGGTAGCCGGCGGCAAGGATGATGCCGCCCACGGCGCCCATGGACGCCGCTTCCGTCGGCGTCGCGAGGCCGAACAGGATCGCCCCCAGCACGGAAAGGATGAGGAACGCGAGGGGGAAGAACGAGGTCATCATCATGATCCAGATGTTGCCCCGCTTCATGGCGTCGACGTCCTCCTGACGCGGCGGCGGCGCCAGCTTCGGATTGATCGACGCGCGCGCGACCACGTAGATGATGTAGAGGCCCGCCAGCATGAACCCGGGCAGGATGGCGCCCGCGTACAGGCGCACCACCGACATGCTCGCGGCCGCCGCGTAGACGATCAGCATGATCGACGGCGGGATCAGGATCCCGAGGCACCCACCGGCGCAAATCACACCGGCGGAAAAGCTGACATCGTAACGCGCCTTCAGCATTGCCGGGAAGGCCAGCAGGCCCATCAGCGTCACCACGGCACCGATGATGCCCGATGCCGTCGCGAACAACGCGCAGGTGCCGAGCGCCGCGATAGCCATGGAGCCCGGCAGGCGCCGTGCCGCGATCTGGAGGGTGGAGAAAAGACGATCGACCAGGTTCGCGCGTTCGACGATGTAACCCATGAACAGGAACAGGGGCACCGCCACCAGCACGTCGTTGGCCATCACCGAATAGGTTTGATTGACCAGAAGATCGAAGACCCGGTTGTCGAAGATGGACTGCATCCGCTCGGGGTCATAATAGGCGTAGTATCCGAAGAAGAGCCCCATCGCCATCAGGGTGAAGCAGATCGGGAAGCCCAGCATGATCGAGAGGACGAAAATGGCCAGCATGGCGATGGCAATTTCGGGATTGGTCATTTCGAACATTCCGGGTCACCCCATGTCGTCAGTTGTCATTCGTCTGGAGTCCCGACCCTCTTCCAACGCCTGTGCGTCTTCTTTTGTTTGTAACAGGCGGACTTCCATTTCCTCGACGTCCTCGAGATGCGCCGGCCAATGACCGGTCCTGAGGCAGGAGATGCAACGGCAGACCTGGGCAAGCCCCTGCAACAGCAGAAGCGCGCCGGCAATGGGTATGACGGTCTTGAACTGGGAGATCGGCACGTTGGCCGGGCTATTGATGCTGACTTCCCCGGTCCCGTAGTTGTACGACCAGGACTCGGCAGCATAGTCGGCACCGGCGAAAATGAACGCCAGAATACCGGGGAAGAAGAATAAGAAATAAAGAGTGAATTCAATGGTTGCCTGGACCCTCGGTTTCCACAGGCGGTAAATCACGTCGCCGCGCACGTGGCTGTCACGGGCCAGCGCATAGGCCCCGGCCATCATGAACAGCGTCCCGTACATCATGTAGCTGATGTCGAAGGCCCACGAGGTCGGATCCCGCATCGCGTAGCGCACGAAAACCTCATAGGCCGTGCCGAAGGCCAAAAGGAGGATGCACCAGGCGAACGCCTTGCCAACCCAGGCGGTGAAACTGTCAACGTAAAAAATGAAACGGTCCATGGCGAGCCCTTCGCATGAACAATTGAGACGACTTAAGCGGTTGGGGCGGCGCTTTTTCGCGCCGCCCCGGTTTACTTAGGGAAAACCGCGTTCCCTCAATCGCCGTGATCAGGTGAACTTCGGCAGTTCGCCCGGGAAATAGTGCTCGAATGCGAGCTTGTAGTCCGCCGCGTTGACGATGTCGTAGAACGCGACCCGATGCGACCAGGCCCGTTGGCTGTCGACCACCTTCTTGAAGAACGGATCGGCCTTGTTGAGCTTCTTCAGGACCTTGTCCCACGATGCGAGCTGGGCAGACATGATCGACTTCTCGGTGCGGTAGACGTTGACACCGTGCTTGTGGATCAACTTCTGCAGGTCCGCGGAATAGACGTCCATGGCCCAGCCGTAGTTGGCTGTGTTAGCGGCTTCGGCGCCATACTCGAGGATCGCCTGGTGCTCCTTCGGCAGGCTGTCGAACTTGCCCCTGTTGAAGATGATCTCGAAGAACTCGGCCGCCTGGTGGTAGCTACCCATGTGATAGTGCTTGGAGACGTCATGAGCGCCGAACCGGCTGTCCGCCGTCGGGTTGTTGAACTCGAACGCCTCGATGACGCCCTTCTCCAGGGCCGGCATGATTTCGCCGCCCGGAAGCTGGGTCACCTTGAGGCCCATGCCCTGCATGATGTCCGTGGCCAGGCCGACGGTACGATACTTGAGGCCCTGCAACTGCTTGACGTCCGTGACATGGAACTTGAACCAGCCCAAAGGCTGCGTCGGCATCGGCATGGCGAAGAAGCTACGCACGTTCAGCTTCAGGATGTCGCGCTGCAATTCGTCCAGTAGTTCCTTGCCGCCACCGAAGTGGATCCAGGCAAGAATCTGTGGTGCGTTGCAACCGAAGACCGGGCCGGTGCCGAACAGCGACGCCGACTTGTTCTTCGAATACCAGTACGCGGTCACCGAATGGGCCGCGTCGAGCACGCCCTTATGGCAGGCGTCCTGCACCTGGAAAGCCTTGACCACAGCGCCCGAAGGCAACAGGTCCATCTTCAGGCGGCCACCGGCCATCGCCTCGACGCGTTCGACATACTGCTTCGCCATGTCCTGGAACGGGCTCGTCGCCCCCCAGGATGACTGCATTTTCAAGGTGACGGTCTGGGCTCTTGAAACATTCGGGGCGGCGATTGTCGCTGCCGCGCCGCCGGCTGCAACAGCGCCGACTTTCATGAAACGTCGCCGCGACACGGCCTTTTTCTCCGCTGTCTCGGCAATCGTTTTTTCAGTGGTTTTGGTCTTCTTCATCGATGCTTCCTCCCTGTAGGAATGAAACGGGCGCAACAACCACCCGAAATCGGTGTTTATTATCGCATCTCGTGAGATCGTCGTCCCTCCCCGAATAACGCGGTCCAGCCAGCATTTGCAAGCCGTCCCGTAGTTAACCACCCCCCCCTCTCATTGGTCAGGATGATCTTTAAGTGCTCAGTAATGTCCAGTATTTTCCGAAAGTTCGCAAGGATTTTCCAAAATACTCACAGAGTGTTTATGTGAGTTTTTCGAATTCTAAACCGCTGCTCCTGCGGTCTTCAATCCCAGCAAACCAACGTCCCGCAGAGCCGCGGGTGGCATACTATCCGTATGACCTCCCATTATTCTTGTCAGCCCCAAATAGCACCGAGCGCCGCATACTGGCATAATGTATACCTGTTGGCAACTCGTTCGCCGTATGCCGAACTGCGCCCAGTTGAGGATGCCATTTTCATTTAATTTGATTGGCGAATCAGACCACCCGATCCCGAGGCTCCCGGCCCGCGAATATGGCGTCAAGGTTGTCAATCGCCCGAAATCCCATGGCATCACGGGTCTCGCGAGTTGCGCTGCCAATATGGGGCATTAGGAATGTATTCACTAATTCACGGTAGCCCGGATGTATATCGGGTTCATTGTTGTAGGCATCGATCCCCGCCGCCGCCAACTTCCCCGATTTCAACGCCGCGATCAGCGCCTCGTCGTCGATGATGGCGCCACGGGCGGCATTGACGACGATAGCGTCATCGGGCAACAGCGCAATTCGCTCGGCATTGAGCAGATTACGGGTCTCCGGAGTTGCCACGCAATGCAGGGCGAGAAAGTCGCAATGGGGCAGCAGGTCCTCCGGCGAATCGTGGTAGATGGCACCCGCCTCCTGCTCGCGCGGCAAACGGCGAACATCGGTGTAGTGGATTTCCATATCGAAACCACGAGCCCGCTTGGCCGTCACCTGCCCCACGCGCCCGAAGCCGATGATCCCCAGCCGCTTGCCCGTCATCTGAATCCCGACCATGAAACTGGGACTCCAATCCCGCCATTCCTGACTGCGGACCAGGTGCTCTCCTTCGCTCGCCCGCCGCGCCGCGCCCAGCATCAGCATGATGGTCAACTCCGCCGTCGCATCGGACAGGACGTCCGGCGTATTGGTGACGATGATGCCCCGCGCCTTGGCGGCCTCCAGGTCCACATGGTCAAAGCCTACCGAAAAATTGGCCACGGCCTTTATACTGTCGGGTAGACGGCCGATGATTTCCGCGCTCAAATGCTCGGTATGGCAGGGCAGCAGGGCATCCGCACCCTGTGCCCGTTCGATCAGTTCGTCACTTGTATAAAGATGATCATCCGGATTGAGTCTGGCCTCGTAATCACTGCGCAGACGGTCTTCGACCGCTTGGGGTAATTTTCGGGTAACCAGGATGACGGGTTTGTCGCTCATAATCGGGTACTCGGCAATGTTGGTTCCAGAGGGCTTTTCGACTTTATCGACATGCCGCCGCCGCCCGTTGCGCGCCGCCATATCCGCGTCCCGTGGGTCCGGTGCCGTACCAACGGCAAGGCGACTGGACACGCCCACGAACCCGCGCAACTTGACAATTCTGCATCATCCTGACAAGTCCCAACCTGGGAAACCGAGTTGTGGTCCCGTGTAGGGCACTATTCACTGTGTACGGTGCCGGCATGAATTTGTTGGTCGGCGGAGCAAACCGTAAACGCCAAACACGTAAGCGATGACCTGAAACGAAGCGTTCACAAGGGAGAAAACCAATGACGAAAGTGGGTTTCATCGGCCTCGGTATCATGGGACGCCCCATGGCGGGCCATTTGCTGGCCGCGGGCCATGAATTGGCGCTGTTCGACAAGTTCATTTCACCCCTGCCCCAGGAGTTGACGGACGGCGGCGCGACCGGATGCGCATCCGGCAAAGAGGTGACCGAACGCTCCGATATCATCATCGTGATGGTCCCCGATACTCCTGACGTGGACGACGTTCTGTTTGGCCCCGACGGGGTCGCCGAGGGTCTTGCCGGTGGCAAGATTGTCGTCGATATGAGTTCCATTTCCCCGATCGCGACAAAAGATTTTGCCTCCAGAATCAATGAATTGGGATGCCAATACGTTGACGCGCCGGTCTCCGGCGGCGAGGTCGGCGCCAAGCAGGCGACCCTCACCATCATGTGCGGTGGGCCGGAGGACGCCTTCAACACGGTCAATCCCTTGTTCGAGCTCATGGGCAAGAACATCACGCTGATCGGCACCAACAACGGCGCCGGGCAAATCTGCAAGGTCGCCAATCAGATCATCGTCGCGCTGAATAT
>JAJFIG010000049.1 GCA_021775195.1 Rhodospirillales bacterium
GTCAAGGAGGTGATCATCGGACCCATCCCCTACACACCCGACGGCAGCCCCCTGGTTGGCCCGGCGTGGGACCTGAAGAACTTCTGGCTCAACGAGGGCCACAGCTTCGGCATCACGGCGGCCGGCGGCGCCGGCTGGCAGTTGGCCGAATGGATCGTTGAGGGGGCGCCGACCATCGACATGATGGGGGTCGACCCGCGGCGCTTCGGCGCCTACGCGACCAAGGGCTACCTGAAAGCCAAGAACGAAGAGACCTACGCCGCCGTCTTCACCATCCACTACCCGGACGAGGAACGCCCGGCGTGCCGGCCGCTGCGCCAGGCCCCGTGCTACGAGCGGATGAGGGCCCTGGGCGCCGTGTTCGGGCAGAAGTACGGATGGGAGCGGCCGAACTGGTTCGCCCCCGAGGGCGTCGAGCCCGCCGACGTGTGGTCGTTCCGGCGCAGCAACTACTTCGACCACGTCGGCGCCGAATGCCGGAACGTGGCCGACAACGTCGGGCTTCTCGACATGACCGCGTTCGCCAAGTGCCGGGTCCGCGGACCGGGCGCCGACGCCTGGCTCGATCACCTGGTCGCCAACCGGCTGCCGAAGAAGGACGGCCGGATCACCCTTTGCCACGCGCTGGAGATCAACGGCGGCGTGCGCTCGGAATTCACCGTCATGCGCGAGGGCGCGGATTCCTTCTACCTGGTGTCCGCCGGCGCCTTCGAACGCTTTGACCACGACCATCTGGTGAAAAGCCTGCCGGCCGACAACAGCGTCCAGTTCGAGCGCCTGACGGGCGCCATGGGCGTGCTGGTCATCGCCGGGCCGAAGTCGCGGGAACTGTTGTCACGGGTGACGGACGCCGATCTGTCGAACGAAGCCTTTCCGTGGCTGTCGGGCCAGGACATCGTCGTCGGCATGGCGCCGTGCCTGGCTCAACGGGTCAACTACGTCGGCGAACTGGGCTGGGAACTGCACCATCCGATCGAATACCAGAATCATATCTTCGACGCCCTGATGGCGGCGGGCGGCGACCTGGGCCTCAAGCCCTTCGGCATCCGGGCCATGGATTCGCTCCGGGTCGAGAAGTCATACCGCATGGTCGGCACCGAGCTTTCCATCGAGTACGCGGCCTTCGAGTCGGGCCTCGAACGCTTCGTCCATCCCAGCAAGGGCGACTTCGTCGGCCGGGAGGCGCTGCTCGAATGGCGGGACCGGGGCTTCGCCAACACCTACGTGACCCTGGAGGTGAGCGGCGTCACCGAGGTTGACGCCCGCGGCAACGAGCCCCTTTACAAGGACGGAAGGATGATCGGCCGGGCGACCGGCGGCGCCTATGGCCGGCGAACCGGCAAGAGCCTGGCACTGGCCATGGTGCGCCCCGACCTGGGCAAAACAGGAACGGCGCTGGAAATCGATATACTGGGCGAACGGTACGCCGCCACGGTGATACCGGAATCGCCTTACGACCCCGAAAACGCGGCGCTGCGGGCGTAACCCGAAGGCGGCCCACCGGGGAGGCAGGAACCACGGTTTCCGGCAACAGGGCCGGAAAACCGGAACGTCGCATACGGGCAGCAGGCCCGGTGAAAACGGATCGACCGTCCCTTGGAACAAAAGCGTGGTCCATGGCCCGGTATCATCCGTGTGGAGTGGTTGCGGCCGACGGTCGCGAGGGCGGCCGCGGCGGCTATGGTTCATTGGAAAGAAGGGGGGTGGTCGATGCGAGCCGAATCAGGATTCCTGAAGGGTCTGAACCCGACGGTTGCCATCTGGTCGAAGTTCATCGTCTTTGCCTTGGTGATCTTCGCCGCCGTGTGGACGGAGGCGGCGGGGGGCGTGTTCAACGAAGTCAAAAGCTGGATGGTGACGACGCTGAAGTGGTACTACATCGGTATCGTCGCGTTTTTCCTGTTCTACGTTATATGGCTGCTGTTCAGCCGCTACGGCAACATACGCCTGGGCGATGACGACGACCGCCCCGAATTCTCCTATTTCTCGTGGTTCGCCATGCTGTTCGGCGCCGGCATGGGCATCGGGCTGGTGTTCTGGAGCATCGCCGAGCCCATGTATCACTTCGACAGCAACCCGTTCATGGGCAAGGACATGTCGCAGAGCGCCGAGGCCGCGAGCATCGCCATGCGGATCACGTTCTTCCATTGGGGACTGCATCCATGGGCGATCTACGTGGTGGTGGCGCTGAGCCTTTCGTACTTCGCCTACCGCAAGAAGCTGCCGCTGACCATCCGCTCGTCGCTCTATCCGCTGATCGGCGAGAGGATCTACGGGCCCATCGGCCACGCCGCCGACATCCTGGCCATTTTCGGCACGGTGTTCGGGGTCGCGACCTCGCTGGGCCTCGGCGTCCAGCAAATGGCGACGGGCCTGTTCGAGCTTACCGGCATCGGCTTCTTCGTCACCGAGGTGGTGAAGGACGGCAAGACGGTCACCGAGCCGGCGGTTCCGGCGATGCTGATCCTGATCGCCGCGATCTCGGCGGTGGCAACGGTGTCGGTGGTCTCGGGTGTCGGCAAGGGGATCAAGATCCTGAGCGAACTGAACCTGTGGCTGTCAATCGCGGTGATGGCCTTCCTGATCGCCTTCGGACCGACGCGGTACCTGCTGAATTCGTTCCTGGAGAGCACCGGTGATTACCTGGGCAATGTGATCCCGCTGAGCCTGTGGTCGGATGCCAACAAGGATGGACCCTGGCAAGGCTGGTGGACGGCCTTCTATTGGGGATGGTGGATCGCCTGGGCGCCGTTCGTGGGCATGTTCATCGCCCGCATTTCCCGGGGCCGCACGATCCGCGAGTTCATTCTGGGCGTGCTGCTGGTGCCGACGCTGCTGGCCTTCATCTGGCTGACGCTATTCGGCGGCACAGCCATGCACATCGAGTTGTTCGGCGGCGGCGGCATCGTCGAGGCGGTCAAGGCCGACCTGACGTCGGCGCTCTACGTCACCTTCGAGAAGATGGACGTGGGCTTCATGGGAACCGTCGCGGCGGCAGTGGCAACGCTGCTCATCGCCACCTACTTCATCAC
>JAJFIG010000481.1 GCA_021775195.1 Rhodospirillales bacterium
CCCTCGGCGATGACCATGAGATCGAGGCTCTTGGCCATGGCGAGAATGGCCTCCACCAGCGATGCGTCCCCCGAGTCGTCGGTGATGCCGTGAATGAAGGAGCGGTCGATCTTGAGCCGATCGATGGGAAACTTCTTCAGATAGCTGAGTGAGGAGAATCCGGTGCCGAAATCATCGATCGAGAGATGAACACCCATATTCTTCAATCCCGTCAGCCAATCCATGGATTCCGGTGAATCCTCAATGATCAAGTTCTCGGTGATTTCCAGAGTGAGCTGGTCCGGGGGGAGGCCGGCCTGCTCAAGAATTTCCCCGATGTCCTGGGGCGAAAACCCGCCGTGCAGAACCTGGCACGCGGAGACATTGACGGTAATATTAAATCCCGGGTGTTCGGCCGCGCACCAACCGGCTGCCTGGCGGCAGGCGGCGCGCAGTACCCATTTGCCGAGAGGATCGATCAGGCCGGTTTCTTCCGCCTGTGGGATGAAGACCTCCGGCAAAACCTGCCCCTTGCGCGGGTGGTTCCAACGCAGCAACGCCTCGGCGCCGATGGCCTCACCGTTCCGGATGTCGACAATCGGTTGATAATTAACCTCGAACTCCCGGTTCTCGACCGCCCGGTGAAGATCATTCTCGAGTTCGAGCCGGCTCCGCGCGGCGGCGTTCATCTCAGGGGTGAAGAAATGGTACCGTTTGCGCCCCTGCTCCTTGGCCTCGTACATGGCCATATCGGCATTGCGCAGCATTTCCTCGGCATCCGCGGTGTCGACGGGAAAGACGGTGATGCCGATGCTGGCGCTGCTGTAGGCGGAGTAGGTTCCGAGCCGATAGGGTTTGGTTAACGTCCGGATAATCTTCTCGGCGATGTTGGCGGCATCCTGAGACGATCGGATGTCCTCAAGAATGACGGTGAATTCGTCGCCTCCCAGGCGTGCCACGCTGTCCGCCCGGCGCACGCAGTCCTCGAGCCGGAGGGCGGCCTGCTTCAGCAAATCGTCACCGATTCCGTGTCCCAGGGTATCGTTGATGGTCTTGAAACGGTCGAGGTCGATGAACAGCAAAGCGACCAGGTTGCCGCGCCGCTCGGCCGCGGTCAGCGCCTTTCCGAGACGGTCCGCAAACAGGGTCCGGTTGGGCAGATTGGTCAACGGATCGTGGGTGGCCTGATCGTAGATGCGTTTCTGCACTTTTTTTCGCTCGGTGATTTCCCGCTGGAGTTCCGCGGTCCGGTCTTTGACTTTTTCTTCTAGGTCGTCGCGGGCTTGGCGCAGCAATTGGTTCGACCGTTTCTTTTCGGTGACGTCGTTGAAGAGGATGGTCAGGCCGGCGTACTTCTGGCTGACGTCCAGCATGCGCTCGATGCTGACCGTGAAGACGCGTTCGTCGTCGTAGCGCTGCCAGGTTTTCTCGAATGTTCGCGCGCAGCCGCCATCGTTCACGGCTTTGATCTCGTCCTCGATCCAATGCGGCCGCTGCCTGGTTTTTTCCGGGTCGTAGTAATAGGCGCCGGACCCAGGATTGTCCGAGAACAAGACGGCGGCGGCGTGATTGAGGTTGACGATGTAGCCGTCCGTATCGGTCAGGATCACCGGCGACGACAGGCTTTCGAACAGTGTCAGGTACATGTTCTTTTCGTTGGCCATCAGGCGATTGGCCTCGGCCAGATCCCTGATTTGGAATTCATGGGGCGCGCCGGACCACTCGGTGCAGAACCCGATTTCGATGCGGTCGAAACACCGATGCAGATAAAGAAAGACGGAATCCGGATCCTCGAAGCTCCCCTGGGCAGCGATGAGATCGACAAAGCACTGGCGGTAGTACTTCATCAGGCCGAGGAACATGGAAAGGCTGACGCCCCGGGCCCGATGTTTCTGTGCCTGCACCACACCGAACCGGGATACCGGGTCGTCCGTGTAGTCCTCGTCTGGACGGAGTTCGGGAATTTTCCCGCTTTTGGTCGCATTTTCGGTAATGGCGACCGTCAATCCGGCAAGGGAAAGACGCCATGCCTCCTTCAGGGTCGAGGTGTATTTTGTGTAGTCCTGGCGTTCCGCGTAAACCAGGAGACGCCCCATCATCCAGTCTTCCTGGCTTTTCAGGAGGTCGTTCAAGGCGGTGAGATCGGTCGGGGTTAGGGTCATGGGAATCTGCAACTAAAAGCGCATAAGCCCAAACTCAGTTTATAATCACTCTAAATAATCCAGCTTTCTGTTTTAAACGAAAACGTTTTAATGAATCGTCAACAAAGATAAAAATTCATACTTCACTAGAATTAAGTATATAATTATCCGCAGTAGCGGTCAACACATCATGATTCAAGCGGGGCTCCCGTTATTACATGATTATTATTGGTATATTGTTTTCGTGAATGATAGCTCATCCGCGTTTTACGAGGGCTGGTTTAACTGAAGGTGTTGCATGCCAACCGGCTTGCAACCCTGCCTTTTACGGGATGGTGATTTCCCCGGCGTTCAGGTGTCTGGCGCTTCGAGGACAGGCGGAACGCGACCGGTACCTCCTCAGTTCTGATGGACGGGGCGCCAGGGAGACTGGCCCGGCCGCGTGTGCGGCAGGCCGCTACGCCTTGCCGGCGGCACGGGCGAGGGTTTCGGAATCGAAGGCCGCCATTGTTTCGATGCGGCCGTAGCCCTGGGTGACGTACCAGACGGCGAATGTCAGCAGGGGTTCCGGCTCCGGCGCCTCGACAACGTCGACGAAGTCATAGCGGCCCTGGGTGTAGTAGGTGGCTTCCAGGGTGATGCCCAGTTGCCCGAGCTTGGCGGAGGCGCTTTCAACCCGTTTCTTGTGCTTCTTGGCCCAATCGCCGCTCAGAGTGCCGAGTAGAATGTATTTCATCGCACACCTCCAACGATATTCAACATTTGCACTAATAACGCACCAATAGTACCGAGCAGTCGATGCGCTCGAACAAGTCGGCTGTGCCAACGCCGTCGAGCAGCGGCGAGGCGGCGCCCAGAACCATGACCGTGGCGTGGTCGCGCTGGGCCGTCCGGCACAGTCGGTCGAGGTCGGCATCGGGCATGCTGACGAACCGAACCGGCAGGCGATGCCCTCGTAACTCCTTTTCCAGCGTAAGACGCCAGCGCCCGGCTTCCACGGCGTCGCCGGTGGCGAGAACGATCTCCATTCCGGCGCCTTCGCGGTCGGCGAGTTGGATGGCGGCGGTGATGACGCGGGCGGCGTCGGCGGAGCCGTCGTAAACGGCCAGAACCGGGCCTTTGAAAGCAACCCTATGACGCAACACGAGAACCGACCCCGAGGCTCCGGCGGCGACGGCCCTGGCTGTGGTACCGGGGGGGCGCCGGTGGTTGAGGGAGGGGCCGGGAAAGCCGCCCGTCGACCAGCCGACGATGACCAGGTCGGCGTCCTCGGCCAGGGCCAGTACCTCGGTGGCGACACGGCCGCGGCGGACCTGGAAGGACGACCTGACCCGGCGGCGGGCTGCTGCTTCTTCGACCGCCCGTCGTCCCCGTGCGGCCTGGGCTCGCAATGCCTGTTGTACCGTGCCCAGGGTGAGGTGCTGACGCCCGGCCGAAAGCAGGCTCACGGCGCTGGCCTCGGGGTGTTCGGCGAGGCGCAGAAGATCGATGTCCTCGACGAAGAGACCCAAAAGTTCGGCCTCCAGGCGGGCCGCCAGATTGGCGACGGACTCGATGGTAAAGAGGTTTTCCGGTGTCGAATCGACGGCCATGAGAATGCGCCGGAAACGAACGGCCGCATGGTCCTCAGCGGGTTCGTCGGGCGGGGCGCTCATTTGTCACGCTCCCCTTTGTCCGGACGGCCTGGAAGACGGCGCGATGGCGGTCCGGCGGCGAAGGACCGGGCCTTGGTGGCGAAGGCCGCCAGCCGGCGGGCGACGGCGCCGTTGAGGCTGCCGATGGGATAACGGCCCTTGCCGTCGGGCAGGCCCGCCGCCTGGCCGGTGAGGATCTCAATGCCCTGATCAATGGTCTCGACGGCATAGATTTGGAAGGTGCCGGCACGGGCCGCGTCGACCACGTCGGCGCGCAGCATCAGGTGATGGACGTTGGCGGCGGGGATGAGCACACCCTGGTCGCCGGTGAGGCCGCGGGCGGCGCAGACATCGAAAAAGCCCTCGATCTTCTCATTGACCCCGCCGATGGCCTGGACCCGCCCGTGCTGGTCGACGGACCCGGTAACCGCCAGAGACTGCCTGACCGGAACCTCGGCAAGGGCCGAGAGCAGGGCGTAGAGTTCGGCCGAGGAGGCGCTGTCGCCGTCGACGCCGCCGTAGGATTGCTCGAAGACCAGGCTGGCGGAAAGGGACAGGGGCTGGTCGCCGGCGAAGCGGGTGCTCAGGTAGGAAGCCAGGATCATCACGCCCTTGGAATGCAGCGGCCCGCCGAGGGTGACGGCGCGCTCGATATCGAGGACCTCGCCCTTGCCCATGCGCACCCGGCAGGTGATGCGGCTGGGGCGGCCAAAGGCGAAGTGGTCGAGCTGGATGACGCTGAGGCCGTTGACCTGGCCGGTGGCGACACCGTCGGTCTCGATGACCAGGGTGCCGCGCTCGATGGTTTCCTGGATCTCCTGGCGGATGCGGTCGGAGCGGTAGATCTTGGCGTCGATGGCCTTCTGTACGTGCTTGGCAGCGACGGTCTTGGCGTTGGCATTGCCAGCCCAGTAGTCGGCCTCGCGCACGAGATCGACGATAGTGCCCATGTGGGTGGTCAGCTTCTCGGCATCGTCGGCCAGGCGGGCGCCGTGCTCTACGACGCGGGCGACGGCGCCCGCGTTCATGGGCTTCAAGTCCTCGCGGGCGGCGACGGCGGCGATCAGGCGGCCGTACTGCAGGGCGCTGTCGTCGGTGCGATCCATGCAAGTGCCGAAGTCGGCGGCGACCTTGAACATCTCGCGAAAATCCGGCTCGTAGTGGCCGAGCAGGTAATAGAGCATGGGCTCGCCCATGAGCACGACCTTGAGGTCGAGGGGGATGGGTTCGGGCTCCAGGGTCACGGTGCTGACCCAGCCCATGGATTCGGCCGGGGATTCGATGCGGATGCGCCGGCCGCGTAGGGCCCTGAGCAGTGTTTCCCAGGCAAAGGGCTGCATGAGAAGCTTGCGGGCATCGAGGATCAGGGCACCGCCGTTGGCCCGGTGCAGGGCGCCGGGCTTGATCAGGTTGAAATCGGTGACCAGGGTGCCGAACTGGGTCAGGTGCTCGATGCGGCCGATAAGGTTGGGCTGGGTCGGATGGTCCTCGTAAACCACCGGCGCGCAAAGGAGCGGGCCGTCGGACCCGGACTCCGGTTGGGCCCCGTCGCCGTTTCCCTTTTCGGCCGGTGGGCAGGACTGGTCGACGAGGACATTGACCTGATACCGGCGAAAGGACACCGGTTCGTCGCCGCCGCGCCGT
>JAJFIG010000482.1 GCA_021775195.1 Rhodospirillales bacterium
ATGCTGTCGCCGATGGGACGGACGAAGCTGAGGGATGTGACGGTGACCGGTTCGAACTCATCCGCCCCCAGCCAGCCGGTCGCGACCCAACCCGCTGAGACCAGAACGCCGATGGTTCCTCCTGCGACAAGATGGGGCGTCGAGCGCCGGAAGCGGCTGTCCGACAAACAGTAGACGAGGATCGCGGCGGCAACGAATGCCGCGAGGCCATACCGTAAGGCCATGCCCTCCAGGTCCAGAAACGCCGCGATGATGTCGGGAAGTCCCTGGCTCGAGCGTGTCCCGGCGGCGAGGGTCAGAGTCGTCGACTCCTCAAGCCATACCCGCGCGACACCGGTCAAACCTCGCAAGGTCATATAGGCGAAGATGCCTAGCGTAACTAACGTCACTAGGGACCTGAGGTCGCCTCCCGCGAGGCGTATCAGGCTACGGCCACCGCACCCCCGGGCCATCACGGTGCCATACCCGAACATCAATCCGCCAACGATTGCACCGGACCATCCCAGGTCAGGCGAAAGATAGACGGAGGCATAGATATCGATGATGCCGAACCCGTGCAGCAGGTGCGTTCCCACCATCGCCGTTGCGATCGCCAGCAGCCAAGCTCTGAGGCGTCGGAAATCCCGGTCTTGAGCCATGTCGGCGAGCGCCCCAAGCGCGCAGAAATCCGTCATCCGGGTCACCGCGCCGAACACCAAGCCAATGGCCAGGCCCGCAAGGCCGACAAGTGTTGTTACCGACAGTCCCTCCACCAACATTCCCCTGACGGCGAATGACAAGAACGACGCCTATTGTCACATCCGGCGCGCCGATGGAGCAATGCCCGGGATTAACCTTATCTATCCATGTGATCTCTTCCATACAACGCCACATTTCCTCAGATCGTGGCACCGCCAACCTACTCAAGAACCGAACTCAGATGACGGGCACGCTTCGTCTTTGATCAGCCGGAAAGGTTCCCTGATCGCCTATAGAAATTCCGTGCTTCGCTGAGAAAATACCCTGTCCCATTGTTAGGGAATTTGGAAAGAAAGTGCAGCATTCCACGGCGTTGCTAGCTCCGCGGCTACATATAGACGCCCAAATCTTGTAGACGCCCAAATCTTGAAAGCTTCCCTGTTTTCTTCCTTGTTTATCAGGGAAACTACGCCGAGACAGGTTCGCCCGAGACTACGTCCACCACCACTAAATCACTGTTATCGCATAGATAATTGAGATTTTGTGCACTGAGTCAGAAACGAACCTTCGACCAGACCGTGTCATCTCAGTCTCTGCGATAGCAAAAACACCTGAATTTCTGCCGTGAATGTGACGATGCCCCCCGACGGAGACAATGTATGGGTCCCCGCGATGGCGCCTGATAGGATGGAGCGATGGCCGGAAACACACCCATCTGGTCCGCCGCCGGAGAGTTGGCCGAGGCGTACGCCACCCGGACATGTACGCCGGATGAGGTCCTCTCCCGCTGCATGGAGCGGATCGAGCGTTTGGACGGGCCGCTGAATGCCTTCGTGGCGCTCAGCGAAACGGCGGCCGCCGAGGCCCGGGCGAGTGCGGCACGCTGGGCGGATGGAAAGCCGCTGAGCCCGCTCGACGGGGTGCCCATCGCGATAAAGGACAATCTGGCCGTGGCCGGTATGCCGGCGACCTGGGGCTGCCGGCATTACGCTGGCTTCGTCCCCTCGGTCGACGAGTTGCCCGTGGCGCGGCTCAGAGAGGCCGGGCTGATCGTCGTTGGCAAGACCAATGTCCCGGAGTTCACGCTCGAAGGATATACGGGTAACCCGGTCTACGGCGTCACCGGCAACCCGTGGAACCCGGAACTCACGCCGGGCGGGTCCAGCGGCGGCAGTGTCGCCGCCGTGGCCGCGGGCATGGTGCCGCTGGCGCTGGGCACGGACGGCGGCGGGTCGACCCGGCGCCCGGCCGCCTATGCCGGGCTGGTCGGCCTGAAACCGTCGATCGGCGCCATCGCCAGGGGCGGCGGCCTTCCGCAAATCCTGCTGGACTTCGAGGTTATCGGACCAATCGCCCGGACGGTCGACGACGTGGCGTTGCTGTTGGACGTGCTCGGTGGCGGCGACGAACGGGACCACCGGACACGGGGATGTCCGAACGACGCCCGCTGGCACGACCCGGTCCGCGTTCTTTACGTCGAGCGGTTTGGCAATGCGCCGCTGGACCCGGTGATCGCCGAAAGCGTCGCGGACGCCGTCGCCGCGTTCGAGGAAATGGGTTGCGTGGCCGAGCATGGCGAGTTGCCGTTCGACATCGAACCCCTGAATGAATTTTGGGCGAACATCGGCATGGTCGGGCTGGCCGGCCTGATGCAGGCTGATCCGGGCTTGCGTGAACACGCCTCGGCGCCTTACGTCGACCTCGCCGATCGCGGCGCGCGCATCCCCAGTCACACGTTCCTGGCCGGACTGGAGATGGTCTGGGCCCTGCGCGACCAGGTCGGCCGGGCCTTTCGCGACATCGACATCATCATCACGCCATCATGTGCCGCCATGCCCTGGGCCGCCGAC
>JAJFIG010000483.1 GCA_021775195.1 Rhodospirillales bacterium
CCCTGTCCCTGATCGGACCCGGGGCGGCTTTCCGTTGTTAGTGAATTCTCTGGTTCGGCGACGCCTCTGGTGTTCATGGCGTCGAAGAAATCGGTGTTGGACTTCGATCCCTTGAGCTTGTCGAGCAGGAATTCCATCGCGTCGACCACGCCCATGGGGCTGAGGATCCGGCGCAAGACCCACATCTTCGCCAGCGTCCCCTTGTCGACCAGCAGCTCTTCCTTGCGCGTGCCCGAGCGGGTGATGTCGATGGACGGCCACGTGCGCTTGTCGGTGAGCTTGCGGTCGAGAATGATCTCGGCGTTGCCGGTACCCTTGAATTCCTCGAAGATGACCTCGTCCATGCGCGACCCGGTATCGATCAGGGCGGTCGAGATGATGGTCAGCGACCCCCCCTCCTCGACGTTGCGCGCGGCGCCGAAGAAGCGCTTCGGCCGTTGCAGGGCGTTGGCGTCGACGCCGCCGGTCAGCACCTTGCCCGACGACGGCACCACCGTGTTGTAGGCCCGCGCCAGCCGGGTGATCGAGTCGAGCAGGATCACCACGTCCCGTTTGTGCTCGACCAGGCGCTTGGCCTTGGCGATGACCATCTCCGCCACCTGAACGTGGCGCGCCGCCGGCTCGTCGAAGGTCGAACTGATGACTTCGCCGCGCACCGAGCGCGCCATATCGGTGACCTCTTCCGGCCGTTCGTCGATCAGCAGCACGATGAGATAGCAATCGGCGTGATTGGCGGCGACGGAGTGGGCGATGTTCTGCAGCATCACCGTCTTGCCGGTTCTGGGCGGCGCCACGATCAGCGCCCGCTGCCCCTTGCCGATGGGCGCGATGAGGTCGATCACCCGGTCCGTGGGATCCTTGCTTTGCGGTTCCTCGATTTCCATGACGAACCGCTCTTCCGGATAGAGCGGCGTCAGGTTGTCGAAATTGATCCGATGGCGGACGGCGTTCGGGTCCTCGAAATTGATATTGTTGACCCGAAGCAGGGCGAAATACCTTTCGCCGTCCTTGGGCGAGCGAATTTCCCCTTCCACCGTGTCCCCGGTCCTGAGGGCGAACCGCCGGACCTGGCTTGGCGAGACGTAGATGTCGTCGGGGCCGGGCAGGTAGTTGGCCTGAGGCGAGCGCAGGAACCCGAAACCGTCCTGCAGGACCTCCAGCACGCCCTCACCGAAAATCGCCGTATCGGAATCCGCCAGCTGCTTGAGGATGGCGAACATCATGTCCTGCTTGCGCATGGTGCTCGCGTTCTCGATCTGCAGGTCTTCGGCAAAGGCCAGCAGTTCGGCCGGATTTTTACTCTTGAGTTCCTTGAGGTGCATGGCTGCTCTTCTGGGTTATACCGGGTCGGAAAGGATCAACCGGATAGGAAATAAGGTGGGGAGATCTCAGGCCAGCGATAGGGTCATCGCCAATTCGGAAAGTTCTGGGAAGCTGCATGACCGGGCGACGAGCCGGCTCGGCGGGCGCTGATGATCTGACGATTGAAGCGGAAGTAACCGTGAAAATCGATTGAAACAACAGGATTAACCAAACCCCTATGGCAAGTCAAATGAAGAATTCAGTGATCCCATCGCCCCGGTCCTATTCAGTTTCCATCGCTTTCCATGGGACAGCCCGAAAACTCCCGCGGGCACCGGCGTCCGCCCCGGCTCGAACATAGCGCCCTTCCACCGCCACGCGCCTCCCTGACCAGCGTCGCCAGGCCGCCGATGTACTCGGGCGCGGTGCCCACCGCAGGCACCCGGATATAGGCTGGAATTCCCAAATCCCGCGCCGCCTTCCCATACTCGATATCGAGCTCGACCAGGGTTTCCGAATGCTCCGAGACGAAGGCGACGGGCGTCACCACGACCGGTACCCGGTCCGCCGCGGCCCGCTTGAGCTCGTCCTCGATATCCGGCCCGATCCACTCCAGCGGCCCGACCCGGCTTTGATAGCAGACGACCCAGTCGAGATCGGCAATATCGAGGGCGGCGACGATGGCCTCCGCCGTCCGCGCCACCTGCCAGGCATAGGGATCGCCGCCCTCGATGATCCGCTTAGGCAGGCCATGGGCCGAGAACAGGACCCTCGGCTTCCCACCCGCCCCGGCCTCGTCGACGGCGGCGCGGACGAGGCGGGCCTGGGCTCGGATGAACCCCTCCTCGTCGGGGGCGCAGCAGACGGCGCGCGTCGGCTTGGCCAGTCCCGCCGCCGCCGCCGCCCGATGCCAGTCGTCCAGCGATGACTGGCTGGTGGTGGTCGAAAACTGCGGATAAAGGGGCAGCAGGACGATCTCGTCGGGATCGAAGGCCTTGACCGCCGCCGCCGCCTCGTCGCTCATCGGGTGCCAGTAGCGCATGGCAATGAAGATCCGCGTCTCGCCATCTTTGCTCAACACCGTCTCCAGGGCTTCGGTCTGCGCCCGGGTCAGCTCGACGAGCGGCGACCGCCCGCCGATCTGGCGATAGATATCCCGTGCCACGGGGGCCCGTTTCCAGGAAATCCATTGTGCCAGAAGCCAGCGCACCGGCCCCGGCGCGCCGATGATCGCCGGATCCTTGAAAAGGTTGAAAAGAAACGGCCTGACCGAATCCAGGCTATCCGGCCCACCAAGGTTGAAGACGACGACCGCGAGCTTCGATTGATCCGCCACGGCTAGAGCACAATCAACCGCCGCCGGTGCCCGGCCACCCGTGAATCAGTTCCGCCAGCCGTCCGACATGCTCCGGCGGCGTGAACTGCAGGACCCCGTGGCCGAGGTTGAAGATGAACGGCCCCCCCGACAACTGCTTGAGAATTTCGAGGGTCTCCCGGTCCAGGGCCTCGCCACCCGCCATCAGCGCCTGATTGTCCAGGTTGCCCTGCACCGTACACCGGCTCTGCAACGTATCGCGGGCCCAGGCGAGGGGAACCCCGCTATCCATGCTGACCCCGTCGACGCCGGTCTCGTTCACGAAATCCTCGTAAAGCTTTCCGGCGGCGCGCGGAAACCCGATTATCGGCACCGCCGGACATTCCGCCTTCACCCGCTTGACGATTTCGATGGTCGGCGCGATGACCCACTGGCGGAACTGGGATTCACTCAACACCCCGGCCCAGCTGTCGAACAGCTGCACCACCTCGGCGCCGTTCTTCACTTGGGTAATCAGGTAATGGGCCGTTGCCTCGACCAGAAGGTCGATCAGTTTGCCGAATTCGTCCGGAGCCGCGTAGGCCCAGGACCTGGCCTTGCCGCAATCGGTCCCGCCCCGGCCCTCGACCATGTAGACGGCTACCGTCCATGGCGCCCCGGCAAACCCGATCAGCGCCGTTTGCTCGGGAATCTCCCCGCTCAGGCGGCGCAGGGTCTCGAATACCGGCGCCAAGTGTTCATCGATACGCCCGACGCTGAGACCGTCGATCGCCGATACCGAGGTAATGGGCTCGAGAACCGGTCCCCGTCCCTCGACAAAGGCGACCTCCTGGCCCAGGGCATCGGGAATAACCAGGATATCGCTGAACAAGATCGCCGCGTCCATGTTGTAGCGGCGAAGGGGCTGCAGGGTCACCTCGACGGCAAGGTCGGAATTGTAACAGAACTCGAGGAAGTTCTTGGTCTGGCTCCGGACCTCGCGATATTCAGGAAGATACCGCCCCGCTTGCCGCATGAGCCAGAAAGGTGGCCGGGACAAGGTCTCGCCCTTCAGGGCACGGAGGAATGGTTTTTCGTCGGCCTGTGTATCCATCTTCCGGGCACCACCTTTGAAGTTTGTTCACAGCCCTAAACAAACAATGTTTTTTATAGAAAGAAAAGAAGTGGTTGTTGATGGGGGGGTGAAAGCCGGGGATTATCACTTGCGCACAGAGTCCATCGGATTCGAAGGCCCCTGGTGCCTCTCCCTGCCGGCCCCTGTGGATGACATGGGACATTACGCCAGAATTCGGAGCCTTCCCTGCACATATCCGGCGACGGGAAAAACGGCATAAGCGGGGACAAAGGCGATCCGGATACGACTCCTACCGGTTTCCGCGTCCGGTGGATAACATTTTACACCCGTGGAGACGCCGTGTATTGACTGCGGCCAAGTCGGGACCGATAGGAAGCGGTTTCACAATAGGCCCGGTTATCCCCATAATGATTCCCTTATCCGTCGCCAGGACCGGTTCATGAAGACCCATCATTTGCACATGATTTCGGACTCCACCGCCGAAACCGTCAGCCAGGTCGGGCGCTCCAGCCTGGCCCAGTTCGACGACGTTCCCGTGGTCAGCCACGTCTGGCGGATGATCCGCAATAAAAAGCAGATGAAGGAAGTCATCGACGGTATCGAGGCCAACCGGGGATTCGTTCTCTATACCCTCGTCAACGATGGACTGCGGGTTGCGTTGGAGGACGGATGCCGACGGCTTCAGGTTCCCTGCATCCCCATCCTCGATCCCATCGTCGGCGCGCTCGGCGCCTATTTCGGCGCCGAGGTTCACGCCCGCCCGGGCCGTCAGTACGTCATGG
>JAJFIG010000484.1 GCA_021775195.1 Rhodospirillales bacterium
CGGTCGTAGAACTCGACCTTGCGCACCTGATGGTGGGTCTGGTCGATCCAGGTGATCTGGCGCGAATAGCCGGAGTGTTCGTAGCGCGGCTTGCGCTCGACGACGTCGCAGGTCAGGTCGCCGCAGGCTTCCTCTTTCAGGTGCCGGTATTCGTACTTGTTCAGTTCCAGCGCCGTGAAGTCCTCGAAGGCGAACTCGCTGCCGACGAAGGGGCCCGACTTGTTGACCGACGATATCCGCTTCACCCGCTTCAGCGCCGGCAGGTAGAGCCATTGATCGTCCGCATCCAGGATCTTGGCGTGGGACAGCAGCGCCGTTCCGTCGATGTCGGCGGGACTGTCGAAGACGATCAGGCTCTTGTCGCCGACATCCTCGTTGGCAATCTCGAGCGTGTTGAGGGCCAGCCTTCGGGTCGTATCCTGACCGGCGGCGTTGCGCAGGATCATTTTCAGCACGACCTTGCTGTCGGTGAAGCCCCGGTCGGAGCGGTCGCTTAGCGCGGCGACGGCGAAACCTTTTTCTTCCGGGGTTTCGGCGACGGCCGGCCCGCCGGCGACAACGGCGACAAGCGCCAATGCCCCGGCGAGGCGGAATTTATTCAGCGGGAACGAGTACAACATTGTCAGTCTCCGGTTTGTTTTTGCCGAGCATCAGCAGGGCAGGGAGGAACAGGAAATCGAACACCAGGGCGAGAACGATGGCGATTGCCGTCAACAGGCCCATTTCGGCGTTGATCTTGAAGGTGGACGCGGCCAGGACCGCGAAGCCGGTAGCCAGGATCAGGGTCGTGGTCAGGATCGCTGGCCCGACCGTGCGCAGGGCGTATCGAATGGACTCTTCCGTCGTCAGGCCCTTTTCGCGGCGGCCGCGCAAATATTTGGTCAACAGGTGGACCGAATCGTCGACGACGATGCCAAGGGCCGTCGCCGTCACCGTCGCTGACGCCATGCCCACCTGACCCACCATCAAGGCCCAGAGCCCGAAGGTCATCAGGATGGGCACGGCGTTGGGAAGGATGCTGAGCGCGCCCATGGCGAAACTGCGCAGCGCCAGCGCCATGATCACGGCGATCAGGATCACCGCCACCAGGTTGCCGCGAAGCATGCTCTCGATGTTGCGCTCGGAAATGAAGGCGAACATTACCGACGCGCTCGTTGGGCTGGCGTGCATCGCCGGCGGCGTGTTCTTCCGCAGCCAGGCCGCCGACGTGTCCAGGAATTCGCGCAGTTCGACCGTCGTAACCTCGTCCAGCGTTGCCGTCACCCGGGTCGCCGACTTGTCGATGTTGACGCGGTCGTTGAGGTCGAGGCCGAAGGGCAGCGACATCTCGTAAAGCAGCAGGTACTGGGCCGCCAGCTTCCGGTCCTCGGGGATCTTGTGCCAGGCCGGATCGTCGCCGTGCATGTTCTTGTTCAGGCGCTTGATGATGTCGGTGTAGCTGTAGACGTGGCGGACCTCGGGACGGGTCCTCAGCCAGGCGGTGAACGCGTCCAGGTTCTCCAGGTATTCGGGATTGCTGATGCCGCCCGCTTCGCCGGCCTCGACCGAGAACTCCACCGGGTAGAGGCCGGTCAGGTTTTCGATGGCGAATTCGGCATCGCCCCGGAACGGCACCCGGTGGTCGAAGTACTTCACCCACTGGTCGTCCAGGTCGATGGTCGGGACCATGGCGGTCAGGGCCACGGCGACGACGCCGAAGATCGCGAGGACGCTCCGGTAGCGGCCGATGACGACATCGGCAATCCGCTCCAGGGCGCGCGCGCCCCTTCCGCCCCCGCGCCGCTGTTGGCGAACGCGAAGCGGCAGAAGACTGATCACCGCCGGAAGGAAGGTCAGCGACAAGGCCCAGGCGGCGGCGATGCCGGCGGCCGTGATGTTGCCGAGATCGTGGAACGGCGGCGCGTCGGAGAAGTTCATGCTCAGGAACCCGACGATGGTGGTGACGCTGGTGATGGTCACCGCCAGCGCGTTCATGCGGATGCTTTCCTTCAGCGCCGTGATCTTGTCGGCGCCGTCGCGCATCAACCCCAACTGGGTGACCAGAATGTGAATGCTGTCGGCAATGGCCAGCGTCAGCACGATGGTCGGCGCGGTTATGGATATGGGCGTCAGCTTGATCCCCATATAGCCGGCGAAACCCATGGCGGCGATGGTGGAAAATCCGATCACCAATAGTGTTGCAATGGTGCCGGACAGGCTCCGCAGCAGGACCACCATGAAGACCAGCAGCACGCCGTACATGATCGGGATCAACGTCATCGCGTCCGTCTGGCCGCTTTCGGCGAAGGCGTTGTTGAGCATCGATACGCCGGTCAGGGCGATCGTCAGGTCCGGGAAGGCCTTCTCGATTTCGGCCCTGACCGCCCGGACGTGGGCGACGGCCTCGGGGACCTCGGTCAGGCTCTTTTCCGGGTACTGGAGGACGATGTTGATGCCGGTCGTGTCGGCATCCCGGGCGATCAGGTTGCCGCGCAGCAGCGGTTCCGCAAGCGCGACCGCCGTCCGCCGGTCGAGTTCCGCCTGGGACATGGTCTCGCCCCGGCGGATGAGGTTCTCGACCGTCAGGTCATCTTCCTCGGACCAGCTATGCTGGAAGTTGGTGACCGAATCGACCCGGATGGCGAACGGTGTCAGCCATGCCGCTTCCGTGATGCGCTCGATGGCGGAAGCCTGTGACGGCGTGAACAGCTTTCCGTCCCGGGGCTGGACCACGAACAGGATGTTGTCGTTCTTGGTATAGGTCGCCTGGAAGGTCTCGAAGTTCACCAGCTCCGGGTTGTCGGCGCCGAAGAAGACGCGGTAGTTGTTGGCGAACTCGAGATGCCTGGCTCCGGTGGCTACGCCCGCGACCATCAGGATCGTGGCGATGATGACGAACCAGCGGCGGCGGATGACGAAATCTCCCAGACCTATGGCCCAGCGGTCGGAAACGTTGGTCCCCATGATCGTTAGCTCCTGAATGGTGCGTTTCGGCTTAAACAGAATAATCATTCTGTTTTTGGGTAAAAAAATACCGGCACAAGGCCGTCATCGCGGCGCCTCACGCACCGCTAGTAACCAGAATATACATTCTGGATACCGCGTCAACCCATCTATTTTGGAAAATCCAGGATTTTGAGGCTGGCGTCGACGGCGGCTTTCAAATCGGCCGGATTGGCGCCGGCGCGCATCATCAGCGCACCCCCTCGGTTGACCACCACAAGCATCCTTCCGGTGCCGTCGGGATCCAGGTGGGGTGGAATGTCGCCCGCCTTCTGCCCATTGCGAACGGCCGCCGCGAACAAGGCGGCGTGCTCGTTGTCGATCCGCTGAACCTCGGCGGCGATATCGGGATCGTGGGGCGCAACCTCGGCGGCGATATTGACGATCAGGCAGCCGTTGCAGAAATTCTCGTCCTTGGCGTGTCCGAGAAGCGACTGCCAATGCTCAACGATCTCCGCCCGTCCGGCATCGGGTTTGTGGAGGCCCGACCACAGCAGCTCCGTCATGCTTTCTTCATAGTGACGCATGGCCGCCAGCAGAAGGTCCTTCTTGTTGCCGAAGGTCCCGTAGATGCCGTAGCGGCTGACCCCCGTCTCGGAAACGATATCTTCCATCGACGTGTCGCCGTAACCGCTGCGCCAGAAGACTCGCATGGCGTCGGCCAGGGCCTGCTCGGGATCGAATTCTCGTACTCTTGCCATCTATCCAGAATACTAGTTCTGGTAACGCCGGTCAAGCCGCCGCCCGTCAGCCGCCCAGCACCTTGGAAAAATGGAACCGGCGGATGTTCCCGCCCACGGTCCTGTTCGATTGTTCCTTGGCAACCCTTTCCGAGCGCAGTTCGTAACCGGAGCGCCGATAGAGGGAAAGGGCGGCGTCCTGGATTTCCGATGTGCTCGCCTCGATCTCCCGGTAGCCGGCGGCCCCGGCGATCCGTTCCGCCGTCTCCAGCATCTTTTGCGCCAGTCCCCGTCGCCGGTGATCCGGCGACACATACATGCGGCGGATTTCGACCCGCCGGTGGTCCAGCTTCTCGAGCCCGAACATGCCGGCCAGGTCGTCTCCGTCAATGGCAACCCAGAAAGTGCTGCCCCGTCTGTCGTCATAGTACTCGGCGATTCGCCCGATCTCTTCCGCCAGCGAGCGCTCGACGTAGGATTCAAAAGCCTGGCGCATGTTCGGCGGCGCCAGGTCCCGGTTGACGCGAATGAACATCTCCCGGACAGCCGCCGCGTCCCCCGGCTGGAATTGTCGGATCGCGACCGTGTCGGCCCATTGGTTCACGTCGGCCCGGGCTCCATGCGGTGAGTCCCTCACTTCCAGATCGGCTTGCCGCTGCCGGGCAGGCCGAGCGCCTGCCATTTCCGCGTCACCTCGTCGATGACGTCGTCGCTCATGCGGATGCGCCGCCCCCATTCGCGCTTGGTCTCTGGCGCCATCTTGGTGGTGGCGTCGATACCCATCTTGCTCCCCAGCCCCGATTCGGGGGCGGCGAAGTCCAGGTAGTCGATGGGTGTGTTCTCGATCACCGTGATGTCGCGGCCCGGATCGACGTTGGTCGACACCGCCCACATGACGTCGGTCCAGTCCCGGGCGTTCATGTCGGCGTCGATGACGATGACGAACTTGGTGTACATGAACTGGCGCAGGTACGACCACACACCCGTCATCACCCGCTTGGCGTGGCCCGGGTAGGCCTTTTTCATCGAGACCACGGCGATCCGGTACGAGCATCCCTCCGGCGGCAGCCAGAAGTCGACGATCTCCGGGAACTGCTGGGTCAGGAGCGGGATAAAGACGTCGTTGAGGGCCTCGCCCAGCACCGAGGGCTCGTCCGGCGGCCGCCCGGTAAATGTCGAAAGGTAGATGGCGTCCCGGCGCATGGTGATGGCGCTCACCGTGAACACGGGGAAGTACTCGACCGCGTTGAAATAGCCCGTGTGATCGCCGTAGGGCCCCTCGGCGCCGGTCTCTTCAAGGGATACGTGGCCCTCGATGACGATCTCGGCCGCCGCCGGCACCTTCAGCGGCACCGTCTTGCATTCCACCAGGTCCACCTTCTCGCCCCTGAGCAGCCCCGCGAACTGGTATTCCGACAGGGTATCGGGCACCGGCGTCACGGCGGCGATGACGGTTCCCGGGTCGGCGCCGATGACCGCCGCCAACGGCATCGGGTCGGTGCGCGCCTTTTTCCACCTGGCCAGGTGCTGGGCGCCGCCCCGGTGCCTGAGCCAGCGCATCAGGGTCGTCTTCGGTCCCGTTACCTGCATGCGGTAGATACCGAGGTTGTAGCCGTCCCGCTTGTCGCCGCCCGCGGTTTCGGCCTCGGGCCCCCGGGTGACCACCAGCGGCCAGGTGATCAGCGGCGCCGGCTCGCCCGGCCAGCAGGTCTGGATCGGCAGCCGTCCCAGGTCGATCTCGTCCCCCGTCCACACCACCTCCTGGCACGGTGCCTTGGCCGTCGTCCGGGGCTTCATCGACATCACCGTTTTCAGGACCGGCAGCATCTCAAAGGCCTCGCGCCAGCCCCCCGGCGGTTCCGGCTGCCTCAGGAACGCGAGCGTCTCGCCGACCTCGCGCAACTGGCCGGGCTCCCGGTTCATCCCCCAGGCGACCCGCTCGACGGTGCCGAACAGGTTGACCAGCACCGCCATGGGGTAGGGCGCGCCGTCCTCCCCGACCACGGTCTCGAACAAGACCGCCGGCCCGCCCTCGGCCAGCAGCCGGGTCTGAATCTCGGTCATCTCCAGGACCGGCGACACCGGTTCGCCGACGCGGACCAGGCGCCCGTCCCGTTCCAGGCGGTCGATGAAGTCGCGGAGCGAGGAAAAGGCCATGAACGCTCTCCGGGTGGTGGTCGTGCCTATTGACACCGCAAGGGCGCCCGAGCGTCAAGGTTCTTGGCCACCGACCTTGAATCCGCGTTCCCCCCGGAAAGCCGTTCGATAAAATTTGCTGCAAATTTTGTGCGTTTTGTGTGCACTGCCAAAACGCAATATTTTTCAAGGCGATTACGGCGTTCCG
This sequence comes from Rhodospirillales bacterium, assembly GCA_021775195.1. Taxonomy (GTDB): domain Bacteria; phylum Pseudomonadota; class Alphaproteobacteria; order Rhodospirillales; family 2-02-FULL-58-16; genus JAJFIG01. Next base: position 6,007 of record JAJFIG010000484.1, read on the forward strand.
GCCCATACGGGCGAAATCGGCAGATTAGGAAAGTTTACGGTATATAAATCAGTATGAGGTATTATTACTTAGAATGGACACCGGATGGAGTGGTTTTTTACCTAATTTCACCACCAGGAATGTCACTATTCCTCGCGAATATCTTGCCGCCACCGCAATAAAATGCTATGCTGCGACGCAATAATAAGACAAAGATCGCGAGCCCTGGGGAGGGCGCGGCGTAACAAGGTAAGGATCCGGAAATGGACCAATTAGCCATAACGCTTGACGAACTCCACGGGTATTACTTCGAGGACCTTGAAGAGGGCATGACGGAGATCTTCTCCAAGACCCTCACCGACGCCGACATCGTTGCCTTCGCCGGCGTCTCGGGGGACACCAACCCCGTTCACCTCGACCAGGAATTCGCCAACCAGACCCAGTTCCACGGGCGCATCGCCCATGGAATGCTGACGGCCAGCTTTCTGTCCACGGTCATGGGCACCAAACTGCCCGGACCCGGCTGCATCTATATCAAGCAGTCCCTGCGCTTCAAGGCGCCGGTCAGGGTCGGGGACACGGTCACCGCCCGGGTGACGGTCACCAGCCTGGTGCCGGAAAAGAAGTTCGCCGAACTGAGCACCATCTGCACGGTCGGCGGCAAGGTTGTCATCGACGGCGAAGCCACCGTCATGGTTCCCGGCCGCCACTAGGCCACGGGCTCAATGGAAAGGGTGGCGCGGGTTCAGCATCCGCTTCCGCGCCATCCAATTCCGCTCGGACCCGGCTCGTCACACCAATCTTCTGCCCGCTTTTTTGGCCGCCTTACTTGAGCGCGTGGTAGTAGGCCGCCAGGTTGGCGATGTCCCCGTCATTCAGTTTCTTGGCGAACTTCTTCATCATCTTGTTCTTCTTGGCGCCCGACTTGTAATCGTCGATCGCCTTGACGAACGTCGCTTCCTCCATGCCGGCCAGCGGCGGGTTCTTCTTTTTCCCTTCGCCTTTCTTGCCATGGCATCCGGCGCAGCTCCTGGCCTTTTTCGCCCCGGCGGCGGCATCGCCCGCGGCGTCGGCAGTTCCAACAAAGGCCAGGACCGCCAATGCGGCTACGGCGGTGAACCAGAATTTCTTCATGATATTTCTCCCTTGGTTCTTGCCGCGAGCCCTGCTCTATGCACCCCGCGGACACAATTCATGCTCATGGATACGCAAAATGCGTACCAACTGGGCCTGTCGGGGAAGTGTTCCTGATTTCAAGGGCTTGGAGAGGTAGGACCGGTTTCCGTGCCCCGGGGAAGTGTCATTAATTCACGACAGATGTCGCGAAATAATGACAGTCTCCATCCTTTCACGCGCACGTAGAGATTTTTGGCGGAAAATGCCGCTCAGCCGGCGCGGTTGCCGCGGCGCCCGTGCCGCCCCCCGACCCTTTCCGAAGGCTGTCTTCCGTGCGTACCGGTGATGACAGCCCCCCGAACGATGAATCTGCCGCCGGGCGCCGGCTTCGCCCCCGATCGTCCCATTATTTCCCTTGAAAAGGCCTTTCCCGTTGCGTTGCAAAACCGATGACATCCCTTCCCATGGCCAAAGGCCGGGCCTCCATGTTTTCATTTCAACCGAAAATCCGGCTATCGGAATGAGGAATTAAATGTGAAAAATCAAAGGCTTTTGGTAAATTACCACCCATGAACCGAAATATCCCTCCCGCCGGCCGATAGCCCTTGCCGCGCACCTGACGACGCGCTAATGTTGCGTTGCGAAAAAAATGACGCGCCGCAAAAATTTTTCGAAGTGGGCGCGGAAATGTGAGGGGTCATGGAACTGGCAAGGGCACCCGATCAGCTGGCAATGTTGGTCGACGAACTCCACGGGCACTATTTCGAGGAGCTCGAGGAGGGAATGACGGCGATCTTCGCCAAGACCATCACCGATGGCGATGTGGTCGCCTTCGCCGGTGTTTCCGGTGATACCAACCCGATCCATCTGAACCATGAATTCGCCAGCATGACCATGTTCGATGGGCGTATCGCCCATGGCATGATGACCGCCAGTTTCCTCTCCACCGTCATCGGCACCAAGATGCCCGGACCGGGATGCATTTACGTCAACCAGAGTATCCGCTTCAAGGCACCGGTCATCGTCGGCGATACGGTCACCGCCCGTGTGACCATCACCAAGCTGGTTCCCGAACGCAAATTCGTCGAGCTGAAGACCATCTGCATGGTCGGCGAAAAGGTCGTCATCGACGGCGAGGCTACCGTCATGGTGCCTTCGCGCGCGATGGTCGCCGCCGCCAACACCTGAACCCGCGACCCGCTTCGCCACCGTTGTCGCCGATCCCCATCCATCCTGTTTCCCCTTGACCCCGCAAGGGGCCGCTGACACTTTCTTGCCGCCATGCGGATCTTTCGCCATTTCAATGATCTGCCGGCGGAAGTGCGGGGCGCCGCGGTCGCCATCGGAAACTTCGACGGGCTCCATCTCGGTCACCAGGCGGTGATCGGCGAGGCCGGGCGCATTGCACAGTCGGCGGGCGTACCCTGGGCAGCGTTGACGCTGGAGCCCCATCCGCGTAGCGTCTTCGCGCCCAATGCGCCGCCCTTCCGCCTGACCCCGTTCCGGACCAAGGCCCGCCAGATCGAGGCCCTGGGCGTCGATTGCCTGGTTGTTCTGCATTTCGACCTGGATTTCTCCCGGCTTTCGGCCCCGGCCTTCGTCGACGAGGTCCTGGTCGAGGGGCTGGCGGCCCACTACGTGGTCTCGGGCTACGATTTCGTTTTCGGTCACGGTCGCGAGGGAGACTGCGAGTTGCTGCTTCATCTCGGGCGCGAGAAGGGATACGGGTTCACCGGCGTTCAGCCGGTTTGCGACGATGGTGGCGAGGTTTACTCCTCGACCCGGGTGCGCGAATGCCTCAGGAACGCCGACCCCCGCGCCGCCGCCCGCCTGCTCGGCCGGCCCTTCGAGATCGAGGGCCGGGTTGAACGTGGCGACGAACGCGGCCGCACCATCGGCTTCCCCACCGCCAATCTGCATCTCGGCGAATATCTGCGCCCGGCGACCGGTGTTTACGCCGTGCGCGCCGCCGTCGAGGGCGGGGATCGGACGGTCTGGATGGACGGCGTCGCCAACCTTGGCCATCGTCCCACCTTCGGCGACAACGAGATCGTTCTTGAGACACATCTCTTTGATTTCGAAGACGATATTTACGGCCACCTGTTGCGCGTCGCGTTGATCGAACACTTGCGCCCGGAAAAGAAATTTGACGGAGTCGATGGTTTAAAGGCACAAATCGCCGACGACTGTGAACAGGCGCGCCGGATTCTGGCGCAATCCCCCGGCGACGCGGAAACAACGAAACCATGAACAACGACCAGAAACCGGCCCAGGCCGAAAAAAGGGACTACCGCTCGACGGTATTCCTGCCGCGCACCGATTTCCCCATGAAGGCGGGCCTGCCCCGGCGCGAACCCGAGACCCTGGCCCGCTGGGAGGCCCTCGACATCTACCGCCGCCAACGCGACGCCGCCGCCGGGCGCGAGAAGTTCATCCTTCACGACGGCCCCCCCTACGCCAACGGGCATCTGCACATCGGCCACGCGCTGAACAAGATCCTCAAGGACGTGATCAGCCGCTCCCAGCAGATGTTGGGCAAGGATTCAAACTACGTTCCCGGCTGGGACTGCCACGGCCTGCCCATCGAATGGAAGATCGAGGAGAAATACCGCGCCGCCGGCAAGAACAAGGACGAGGTCCCGATCGTCAAGTTCCGCCAGGAATGCCGCGAGTTCGCCGATCACTGGATCGGCGTCCAGCGCGAGGAATTCAAGCGCCTCGGCGTCGTCGGCGACTGGGACAACCCCTACAGCACCATGACCTTCGCCGCCGAAGCGCAGATCGTCCGCGAACTGGGCAAGTTCCTGATCAACGGCTCCCTCTACAAGGGCGCCAAACCGGTCCTCTGGTCGGTGGTCGAGAAGACCGCCCTGGCCGAGGCCGAGGTCGAATACCACGATCACACCTCGACCACCATCTGGGTCCGCTTCCCGGTGGTGAACACCGCCGCCGCCGGTCTCGAGGGCGCCTCGGTGGTCATTTGGACGACGACGCCGTGGACCATGCCCGGCAACCGCGCCATCGCCTACGGTGACGACATCGATTACGTCGTCCTCCGCGTCACCGATGTGGCCACCGACGGCCTGGCGTCCAGCGGCGAGACCGTGGTCGTCGCCGAATCCCTCGTCGGCGAGTTCTGCGCCGCCGCCGGCATCGCCGCCCACGACGTTGCCGCCCGCCTCAAGGGCCGCGATCTCGCCGGCACCGTCTGCCACCACCCCTTCCATGGCCAGGGCTACGACTTCGACGTCCCCCTGCTGAGCGCCGGTTTCGTCGATATCGAGACCGGCACCGGATTCGTCCATATCGCCCCGGGCCACGGCGCCGACGACTGGGAACTGGGGATGCGCCGCGGCATAGCGGTGCCGGAAACCGTTAACGGCGACGGCCTCTTCGTCGACCAGGTTCCGCTGTTCGCCGGCAAACACGTCTTCAAGGTCAATCCAGCGGTCGTGGACGCCCTCCGGGACTCGGGCGCCCTTATCGCCACCGGCACCCTCACCCACAGCTATCCCCATTCCTGGCGCTCGAAGGCGCCGCTGATTTTCCGTAACACCGCCCAGTGGTTCATCAGCATGGAAAAGACCGGCCTCCGCGAGACGGCGCTTAAGGCCATCGGGCACACCCGGTTCGTTCCCGCCGCCGGCCGCAAGCGCCTTCACGGCATGATCGCGACCCGCCCCGACTGGTGCGTTTCGCGCCAGCGCGCCTGGGGCGTCCCGATCACCGTCTTCGTCGACAAAAAGACCGGTGAGCCGTTGCGCGACCAGACGGTGCTCGACCGCGTCGTCGCCGCCGTCGAGGCCGAGGGCGCCGATGCCTGGTTCGCTTCCGACCCGGGCCGCTTCCTGGAGCCCGAATACAAGGCCGCCGATTTCGACCAGGTCACCGACATTCTCGACGTCTGGTTCGATTCCGGCTGCACCCACAGCTTCGTCCTCGAACAGCGCCCCGACCTCGCGTGGCCGGCGTCCCTTTATCTCGAAGGCAGCGACCAGCACCGGGGCTGGTTCCATTCCTCGCTGCTGGAATCCAGCGGCACCCGGGGCAGGGCGCCCTACGACGCCGTCCTCACCCACGGATTCGTCATGGGCGAGGATGGCCAGAAGATGTCCAAGTCCCTGGGCAACATCGTTTCGCCCCAGGACGTGGTCGACCGGCACGGCGCCGATATTCTCCGCCTTTGGGTGGTCGGCTCGGACTATTCCGAGGATCTCCGCATCGGCGCCGATATTATCAAGAGCCATGCCGACATCTACCGCCGCCTGCGCAACACGCTGCGTTTCCTGCTCGGCAACCTCAATGAATTCGATGACAGCGAACGTCTGCCCCATGCCGAGATGCCGGAGCTCGAGCGCTGGGCCCTGAACAGCCTGTGGCGCATGGACAAGCGGGTCCGCAAGGCGTGCGATGATTTCGAGTTTCACGGCCTCTTCGTCGACCTGCACAATTTCTGCACCCTCGACTTGTCGGCCTTTTATTTCGACGTGCGCAAGGACAGCCTCTATTGCGACCGTGCCGACTCCCCCAGCCGCCGCGCCGCCCGTACGGTTCTGGACGAGGTCTATTCCTGCCTCACCGCGTGGCTGGCGCCGTTCATCTGCTTCACCGCCGAGGAGGCGTGGCTCGCCCGCAACCCCGGCCCCGAGAACAGCGTCCACCTGCGCCGCTTTCCCGACATCCCCGAGGAATGGCACGATCCCGCGCTGGAGGAAAAATGGACCGCAGTCCGCAACCTCCGCCGCGTCGTCACCGGGGCCCTGGAGATCGAACGCGCCAACAAGCACATCGGCTCCAGCCTCCAGGCCCATCCGGTCATCTATGCCGACCCGGTCTACGAGGACGCGGTACAGGGCTTTTCGCCCGCCGAACTGGCCGAACTGTTCATCACCTCGGGCGCCCATTTCGACCATGGCGAGCCCCCTGACGGCGGCTTCGCGTTGGATGACGTGCCCGGCGTCCGGGTGTTCCCGGGCCTCGCCGAGGGCGAGAAATGCGACCGGTGCTGGAAGGTGCTGGACGATGTCGGTGCCGACCCCCGCTATCCCGAGGTTTGCGGCCGTTGCGCCGACGCCGCCGGCCACCATGGCTTGGCGCCGGCGTGAGGAATCCATGAAACCCGCGAGCTCCTTCTGGCAGGGCCTGGGTCTGGCGGCGGCGGTGGTGGCCTTTGACCAGGTGACCAAGTGGTGGATCGTCGAACGGGTCATGCAGCCGCCCCGGACCATCCCCGTGACCTCGTACTTCAACCTCGTCATGGGATGGAACCGCGGCGTCAGCTTCGGCCTCTTCAATACCGACTCGGCCATCAACGTCTGGTTCCTGCCCCTCGTCGCCATCGTCATCATCATCGGCCTCGCGGTCTGGCTTTCCCGCACCGACCGTTTCCTGGTCGCCGCCGCCATCGGCCTCGTCATCGGCGGCGCCGTCGGCAATCTCATCGACCGGCTGCGATTTGGGGCGGTGGCCGATTTCCTCGACTTCCACATCGCCGGTTATCATTGGCCGGCCTTCAACGTCGCCGACAGCGGGATAACCGTGGGCGCCGTGATTTTGGTGCTAGAATCCTTGTTTGGACCGGCCGAAAAGCCTAATAATGAGGCAGGGAAGGGGACCAAAGGCAAATGATGCGAAGGACCGGCTGGATCATTGTCTCGGTGTGCGCCGCCGTTTACCTGGGCGGTTGCGAGCAGACACGGGAATTGCTTGGCCAGACCAAGAAGGCGCCCGATGAGTTTGCCGTCTATACGCGGGCTCCTCTGAGCCTGCCCCCCGAATACAGCCTCAAGCCGCCGGCGCCCGGCCGGCAGCGGCCCCAGGAAAGCGCCCCCAGGGTGAGCGCCGAGAGCGCCATCCTCGGCGACAGGAAGACCCTGCTGAAACAGCGCGAGGCGCAGAGGGCGCAGCGGGCCCTGACGGCGGGCACGCGAGCCCTTCTCAGGGAGACCAAGGCCCTCAATTCCGATCCCAACGTCCGCAACCTGGTCAACAAGGAGTCTTCCAGCCTGGTCGAGGACGACAAGACGCTGACGCAGAAAATCCTGTTCTGGAAGGATAAGCCGCCTCCAGGGTCCGTCGTCGATCCGATGAAGGAGTCCAAGCGGATCAGGGAAAACCTCGCCCTCGGCCGGCCCATCACCACCGGCGAAACTCCAACCATCCAACGCAAGACGTCCCTCATCAAGTAGCCGATACCCCGGCCGGACCGGCTCAACGCCCTATGTCCGTCGCGGCATTGGGCGTTAGCGCCATTGTGAACGCCCGCCGGTTCCTTGCGCTCGCCAGCCCGCGTACTATATGGCTTATCAAGGCGGCATCCCGTCACGGTGGCATTATTTCCCGGTAAGGTAAAAAGCATGCGAACATTCACCCGGCCCCGCGTCCCCATGTTGCACCCGGCGGTCCTGACGCTGGCTTTGCTTCTTCTGGCGCCCTTTATCTCCGGCCAGGCCTCGGCCCGGGTCTTCAATCCCGAGACCTTCACCCTTGCCAACGGCATGCGGGTCGTCGTCGTTCCCAACCACCGGGTTCCCGTCGTCACCCACATGGTTTGGTACAAGGTCGGCGCCGCCGACGAGCCGGCGGGGCGCTCGGGGATCGCCCATTTTCTCGAGCATCTGATGTTCAAGGGCACCAAGACCCTGGCTTCCGGCGAATTCTCGCGCATTCTGGCCCGCAACGGCGGCCGGGAAAACGCCTTCACCTCGACCGATTACACCGCCTACTTCCAGACCGTCGCCCTCGACCGCTTGGAACTGGTGATGAAGATGGAAGCCGACCGCATGACCAACCTGGTGCTCACCGAAAAGGAGGTCGAGCCCGAACGCCTGGTCATCCTCGAGGAACGGCGCCAGCGCATCGACAACAATCCCAGTTCGCGCCTGCGCGAGATCATCGACGCC
>JAJFIG010000485.1 GCA_021775195.1 Rhodospirillales bacterium
CCTGCCTTAAGCGATGCAACGATCGAGGCTGCAAAATCGTCGGCGAGCGGCTTCTTCGAATCTGTGGTCACGTCGAACGGATTGCCATATCCACCACGTGAAAGGCCAACGAAATCAGGCGATTTTTCACCGTCTAAAACATAAGGACGTTGGTCATGCACGGCGACCGCGATGGTCGAGGCGGATTGTAGATCGATTGACGCAGTCGTTGAATCGTAGCGATGGGTAACACCGATGGCACAACCGACCGTCAACAGGCAGACTGCGATACCGGCAAAAACTCGATACATATCGATTTCTCCAATCCGCTTTAGGCTGATACGACCATTTCCGACAACGCAATCTCGTTATTCTATCTGTAGCGAATGAAATTTCACTAATTGAGAGTGCTTCATCCGTGCCCTGTAGCGCCTCGGCTGTCAGGGATCAGCCATTCGATCGAACCCATCGACCAGTGCAGCAAACTCTCGGATACGCCTCCGATCAGCGCGATTGCCAGGCTATAGCCGTGAGGTGCCTCGACGTGTACGAGCCGCCAATGGTGCGGCGTGTCGCTGGTCTTCCAGGCACCGAAAGGCGGAGCGCCATGCACTTTATCCTTGCCATCGATTACCTGTGCCAGGCCCGCACCTGTGGCCTTGGCCATGGCTTCCCGGAGCGTCCAAATTCTGTAGAAGGCATCGGGCGCATCCAATGTCTCTTTTTGTTCTTTGGGGCCAAAGGCGATGCGCGCCATGTCGGCCAGCGGCCGATCAAGACGATGACGCTCCACATCAATTCCAATCGCATTCCTTATAGTTGCCGCGGCGGCAACAACCGTGCCGCTGTGGCTAACGGAGACAGCGGGGGCAGGCATATCTGAAGGATGAAGGACAAAGAGTTTGCCGTTGATGTCCTTTGTGAAGGACCAGTCGGAACCGCGGGCTCCGGTCAATTTCTCAAGCGCACGGCGCAACAGGCACCGGGCGATGTATGAACGCCTTTTCCGGTGCCAGGACCGCAACCCTGCAAATTCGATTTCGTCGTCTCGGCGGCCCCATTTTGCAATAACGGCGTCCGCTTCCTCGCCAACCTCGGGACAGATTGCAACTTTTACGCAATTGGTCGACATGGGAAGTATACTAGTGAGAATGTTGCCGAAGGGAAAGATCGCTGGAGAGGTCGCAATGAACAACGGGATGAAAGTCACTATTTGTTCAGCCCTGTTTATCTTTGGGACCTTCGTCTTAACCGGATGCGAACGTGCCCATCCGATCTATGAAGCCCGCAACCACATGCTCCCGCCTGCCGCCTCTGCCTATTCTCTGGAACAGGTGGAAGGCCGTATCATCAAGGCGGCCAAGTCGAAAAGTTGGCACGTCAGCCGGATTGGGCCTGGAGCGTTGCGGGCAACAATCAAATGGGGAGGTGGAGGTGACAAACACGTTGCCGTCGTGAAGATCGAGTATGACCGCAAGTCATTCAACATTCTTCATGAAAGATCGCAGAACCTGCTGGAGGGGATTGCGCCACCGGAGCATATGTACGAAGGCCAGAAGGTGATCCATCGCCGCCGGAACGATCGTGTCCACGAGTTGGAATCCGCGATCGATCAGGAGCTGTATGGCCCATCCTAGTCAGCCCACGGTCTCAAAAAACGCCAAGGCAAAGCGGTCATTTAGGCCACGCCCTGATGCCACGAGTTCTTCATCAGCCTCCACGACAAGCGGATATCGGTCAGTTTCAAAATTTTCCAAATGCGCGTTAAACGAGATGCGCCGCGTTCGATTTCATGGAATAATATCTATCGGCCAGATGAATGAACCGGTCCACTATCGCCGGGCTTCGGGCTTTCTCTGAACAGGTGGTTGGGGATTAGGGTTCCATGCTGATCAAAGTCAAACTTGTAAGAACTGTTGTTCTCTTAATCTGTGCCGCGACGATACTAGGCGCTTGCGCGCGACTCCGGCCGATCTATGAAGTCCACAGCCACCAGGTTCCCGCGACGGCGGCGCCTTTGACTTTGGGCCAGGTGGAAGCTCAAATTATCAAAGCGGGAGCCAGTCTGGGCTGGCTCATGAAATCAATGAAGCCCGGGCTGGTGCGCGGTACGATGCGCCAGGGAAAACACAGTGCTGTCGTAAACATTGAATATGATACCGCTGTGTACAGTATTCTCTACAACTCGTCGCATCGCTTATCCGAGGGGATCGGCGACAAAGACATGGGCTACGAAGGGCAGCGGGTAATTCACAAGCGTTATAACAAGTATGTAAAAACTCTCGAACGGCAGATCGAGGCCCAAATATTGACACTCGGCTATTGAGTTTTTTCCGTTTGATGCAGCGTCATCCATGGCGAACGGAGCGAGCTGTTCGGGCAGCTTTTGAAACTGGCAATCTGTGGTCTGGGCGCGACGGCTGGCGGCCATAAAGGCGGATTCAAGAAAGAAGGTCCCATGCGTCATCTTGTAATTCTGGTATCAGTTCTGCTTTTGCTTGGTGCCTGCTCGAAGACCTCACCCATCTACAATGTGGAAAACGCGGATATCTTTACCGGGTCCGGCAAGGAGCCGACCCGAGAGGACGTGCGCAAAGCTATCGTTCAAGCCATTGCCGCGAAAACTTGGAAAATGAAAGAGGTCGACGCTGGCCACATAGAGGCAAGCCTTATTAAGAAAAAAAAGATTGCCACGGTTCTAATCGCATATTCCGAAAAAAGTTATAGCATAAATTATAAAAATAGCTCTCTATTACTATATAAAGATGGAAGTATTCATCGGAGATATAATTCCTGGATCCGGGGTCTCCAAATCAAAATCAATCAATATTTGGCGCAATTATAAAAACCAAAAGGCGCTCTGACCAAGGCCGCTTTGGCCTCGAATTTATCCATGCGTTCAATTCGTTAAGCAGTCCCCGGTGGTCACCACCATTAAACCGCCCTCACAATGGGTGCTTATTTGTGCAGGTTGGTATTAGTTGGTGACGAGGGCGTCGGCCTTTCTGGTCAACGTACCGATCAGTCCGTTCACGCCACTCCTCTTCAAGACTTGGCGGTATTCGGAGCGGCGGATTGCGAGTTGGCTTATGTCATCGTCAAGCAGGACGTCGACGATCCTCCATTGACCTTTGATTTTCTTCGTCACATAGGTGAGGCCGACCGGTTTGATCCCCGGGCTCACGATCCGGGTCTGAACCAGCGTGGTTTTCTGCGGGCCCGACCGTTCGCCCACTGTCTCGAATACCTGACCCGAATAGTCTTTGAACTGAGCCGCATAGGTGCCGATGCTGAGGTGTGAAAAGGCCTTGATCAATTGCTTGCGCTGGATGTCTGTTGCCTTTCTCCAGAAAGAGCCGGCCGTGACCTGGGTCATCAGGGGGAGGTGAAAGGCCTGTTCGATTTCTGGTGCCAAGTGATCGTATCGGCCCTTGATTCCCAAGGGTCTGGCATTCTTCATCACGACCATCAAGCTACCGTGAAAACGCTCGACGATCGTCCGAGCCGTGATTTCCTTCGCGGCTGCAGGGTAAACCGCGAAGGAAATAAGGAAAACCAAGACTAATCGGGTCAAAACACGGCGGCGAAGCATCATGGTCCCTTGGTGGATCAGTGTTCAAAAACCGCAAATCGGGCCGCCGACGTTGACCGCTTATCTAGGACAGCCCCTAAATTAATCCCAACGACGGAATACAAGCGACGTATTGACGCCGCCGAACGCGAAATTGTTGTTCATGACATATTCGGAATGCTGGGTGAGTCCGTCGCCGACAATATAGTCGAGATCCGCGCATCGCGGGTCGACGTTGGAGAGATTGATCGTCGGCGCATACCAATCGCGCTTGAGCATCTCGATCGTCATCCAGGCCTCGAGGCTGCCGCACGCACCCAGTGTATGCCCCATATAACTCTTGAGCGAACTCACGGGAACGCCACGGCGAAGCGCGGTCAAGGTTGCCTGCGACTCCGCGATGTCACCAAGATCGGTAGCCGTGCCATGCGCATTCACGTAGCCGATTTTCTCGGCAGGAATTTTAGCACCCTCCAGGGCGGATCGCATGGCGGCGGCCATCGTCTCAGCGGTCGGTTGGGTGATATGGTTTCCATCGGAATTTGTTCCGAAGCCGCTGACTTCGGCGTGGATGGTCGCGCCCCGCGCCAAAGCATGGTCCAGATCTTCCAGCACGAACGTCGCCGCGCCTTCACCGACGACCATCCCGTCGCGGTCGACGTCGAACGGCCTTGGCGTTGACGTCGGGGTATCGTTCAGGGTGCTGGTGGCAAACAGGGTATCGAACACCGCGGCCTGGGAAACGGATATTTCCTCCGCGCCGCCGGCCACCATGACGGTCTGTTGTCCACACTGTATGGCCTCATAGCCAAGGCCGATCGCCAGGCTGCCCGAGGTGCAGGCGGTCGATGTCGGGATGAGGCGGCCACAGATGCCAAAAAACACGGATACGTTCACGGCCGTCGTATGGGGCATGATCTGGATGTACGTGTTGGCATTCATGCAATCCATATCGTGCGTCAGCATCATTTTGCCGATATCGGCAATCGCTGGGGGCGACCCCGATGAAGAGCCGTAGGCAACGCCTGTCCGGCCGCTTTTCAATATGGGGTCATCGATCAGTCCCGCGTCTTCGATCGCCAACTCGGCGCTTCGCGTCGCCAGAATCCCGATCCGGCCCATGCTGCGCGTTCGTTTGCGGGAGTAGTGCGGCGGCAACTCGAACTCGGGCAAGGGCGCGCCGAGGCGCGTATTGAGGTCGGCAATAATGTCCCATTCCGGCATGCAACGAACCGCGCTTTGGCGGGCCCGCAGATTCTTTTCCACCTCCGGCCAATCGAGACCGATCGGCGATAAGCCCGCCATTCCCGTAACCACGACGCGCTTCATCAGACCATCCCGCCATTCACCGATATCACCTGGCGCGTGATATATTCCGCATCCGGGGAAAACAGATAAGCGACAAGGCTCGCGACTTCTTCCGGCCGCCCAAAGCGCCGGGCTGGAATCATGGATATCAGTTGCGCCGCATCCAGGTCCTTGGTCATCTCGGTCTCAATCAGCCCCGGCGCCACACAGTTCACGGTGATACGCCGCTTGGCCAGTTCGACGGCCAGGGCCTTGGCCGCGGCGATAAGCCCGCCCTTGGCGGCGCTATAATTGACCTGGCCCCGATTCCCCATCAAACCCGAAACGGAAGACAGGACGACGATTCGTCCCCCCTGTTTTTTCCGCACCATCGGCATGACCACCGGATGCAGGACGTTATAAAAGCCGTCCAAGTTCGTTCGGATTACGCTATCCCAAGCGTCAGGTTCCATTGCGGGAAAAGCGCTATCGTTGCTGATGCCGGCGTTACAGACGACGCCGTAATAGGCGCCATTCGCCGCCATATCCGTCTCCAATGCGTTCGCCGCCGCCTCTCTGTCGCCAATATCGAATTGCAGCAAGCGCGCGCCAGTTCCGGAATCCCTTATTGATCCCGCGACAGCCTCGGCATCGTCCGAGCGAGTATTGAAATGGACAACGATTTCAAAACCGGCGCGCGCCAACGCAATCGCGATATGCCGGCCGATTCCACGACTGGCGCCCGTCACCAAAACGTGACGGCCCACGATTTCTAGCCCTCTAAAAATGTGGCGGTGTCGACAGGCTGGAAGACGTTCAGTTGGGCCTCTGCAAGGCGCACCCGGTCCTCGATATGGCAGTCGAAAACGGCCATCTGACTGTCTTTCCAAACTTCATCCACATGAATGCGCAGATGGCTTCCCAACTGAAAATACTCCGTCTTCACGTCATATCGCCGAGATCCGAGAAGGAGCCCGATTTTAACGTTTTTACCAGCTTGCCGGGCATTTATACCAGCATAAAGGGCAATCGTCTGCGCCATGTATTCCGCTCCGACCCATGACGGCACGCCCCGCCCGGGCCGGTAAAACAGACTATCCTCGCCAATTCGTACCGTCGCCTCCGCCCATCCGTCGCCTGACGCTGCAGGTTCACCGATCAGAACCATGGAGCCGCTATGCGGCAACAGGTCGGGTACGGACCATCGCAGCGTCATCGGTTAGCGCTTCCTAAAATCAGCACCGAATTGTTGCCGCCGAAGGCGAAGGCATTGCTCACAAAAATACCGCGCGCTGTTCCATCCAGCCGATCGCCCACGGAGGTGAGGTTGTCGGACATTAGCCCCGTATCCGCTTCGCCGTCCCACAGATGGGGAGGAAGATACCGGTCCTGGTTGTCTCTTCCCGCGGCAAGCCAGCAGTGGGCGGCACCCATCGCCCCCGCGGCACCGAGCGTATGGCCGAGCTGTCCCTTGGAAGAACTGCATGGTATCTCCGCGCCGAAAACACGCGTGATGACCTTGCTTTCCATTGCGTCGTTGTGCAGCGTTCCGGTGCCGTGCAGTTGGACATAATCGATCGCTTCGGGCGCTAGTTCAGCGTCTTCCAAGGCGCGTCGCACCGCCAATTCGACGCCGTTTCCTTCCGGTTCCGGCGCTGTCATGCTGTAAGCGTCAGTAGAGGTGCCTGCTCCCAGGAGCGCGACTTCCGCATCGCTCTTCTCCATAAGAAATACGGCGGCACCTTCGCCGATCATCGTACCGTCCCGATTGCGGCTGAACGGATTGCAGATGCCGGCGGACTGCGCGGAGAGGGCCTGAAATCCATTAACGGTCAGGCGGCACAGGCTATCCGCACCGCCGGCCAGCACCGCGTCCGCCAATCCCGTTCGAATGAGACGACGCCCCATTGCCAGGGCTTGTGCGCCGGAGCTGCATGCCGTCGAAACGGTAAGCGCTGGGCCCGCCAGGTTCAGATAGCGCGCAAGCGCTTCGCCGGTGCTGCCGAGTTCCTGCTTTCGTATATCGAAGTCGCGCGGCAATGCCCCGTCCTTCATAGCCCGTTTGACGGCGACTTCACCGTCGGCGATACCCGACGTGCTGGTTCCCATGACAACGGCGATTCTGCTCCCACCGTATCGCGCGACCGCATCATCAATTTCGGGGCGGATTTCCTCTACCGCGGCTATGGCGAGTTGGAAATTCCGGCTTGCGTAAAAGGACAGGCTGGCGGGCACTGGGGGTAGTGGACTATCAACCTGACCGACGAATACCGGTGTGCCGTCGACGAGCAAATCCGTACGCGAAACGACGCCGGGCCGCAGGCCGGCCATGAGGTTTTCGCGAACCTGTTCCTTACCGCGCCCGAGGGCGCTCAAAACGCCGAGCGCGGAAAGATAGATTTGGTTACCCGTCTTCATCGCGCGCCGCTCGCTTCAAAGGTCACGATGCGGAGCCGGTAGGGAACATCGAAATGTTGGATAACGATCTCGCCCTTTTTCAGGTTATCAGGAGGGTACGCGACCGTGGCGATCAGGGCACCATCGAGTCCCCGAACGCGCCTGACGGATCCATCGCTGTCTTCATCGAGCCGCATTCGCAAAGACGATAACGCTGTTTGCAGCGCCTCCCGCGGCCAATAGGTGAGATAGAGATCGAAAAGAGTGTAGCGCGGATCGAAGGCCGCCTTCTCTTTTGCCCACGTCTCTATCGTGAGTTCGCCCTGTTCCTGGACGAGAGTGAATAGTGTCACGCCCAACGGCGAAAGCCCTACGACGGCAAGGCGCGCAGGCGTGACTTCCACCTCGTAGCGCATCTTGTGGATTTGATCGTCATATTCGCCTGTAACGAGCTGGCTGAGTGCCATGCTGCGCCCCAGGCTCTGGGGCGGCATCGAAAGGAACACTGGCGCTTCTTTCACGTCGGCCTCGCGCGGCGGTGTTCCAGCGCAAGCGGTGGCCAAGAGCCCCAGCGAAATCATCCAGAGCCGCAGCATCATCGGGGCGCGCTATCTTCGCTGGTGACACCGGATCGGCGCGCCGCGGCGCCAGCACTCGCTCGCAAAGAGCCGCCGTGCCATCCCGCCATCGGTGAGAGCAGGAATGCCACGAGGATGCCGACCAATATGGTCAAACCGAATGCATGGATCGCGGTTGTCGCGGAAAGGGCCAGCAGCCCGAATGCCAGCAGGGTTGTCAGGGAAGACAGGGCGATTGCCAATAGGGTCGCCGGACTTTCCGTGCCCGTCTCTCTGAAGAACAAGGCGTAGTCAACGCCGATTCCAAGCACCAGGAGCAACGCCATGACGTTGAACAAACTTATGGGCTCGCCGAGAAAGCCGAGGACGCTCAGGCTGGCGATCGCCGCGATGACCGGTGTCGACATTACGAGCAGGCCGCCGCCGATGCCGTAGCGCGCCACGAGAAGAAGCATCACGACGCCGTAGGAAATCAGGGTGAGCCAAATGGTTTGGCGGCGGAACTGACCGAAGAGACCGGATATCTCACCGGCGGGATCAACGAAATGAACTAACGGCTCGGTATCCGCGAGCGTCTGAAGCGCGGCGAGATCATATACGCCGCGCAGCCCGACAACGCCGATAACGCCGCGGGCGCTCTGGCCCAGCCAAAGGTGCCGATAGGGTTCGGAAACCGGATGGGCAAGCCATTGCCGGAGTCCGATCGGGGAGTCGCGCTCGGCCTCCCGGAAGGCGGCGACATAGGCGTCGCGGGTACTGTCGGGCAGTCCAACCTGTCCGGCGATGCGGTCCAATGTATTTTGCCTGGCCGCGATCAGGGGCGTCAGGAGCGCGCGATTTTCCTTCTGGCGCTGAGGCGAGGCGATGAAATCGGATATCGCGAGATACCCCACGAGTTGCCCGCTTTTCCGCAAGGCCTGCAGTTTTTCGGTCAGGCGTTCCTCGCGGGCAAGAAAGTCCCCGTCGTCACGCCCTTCGACAAGGAAGAACTGGCTCGCGAGATTCCGGCCGATAAGCGCTCGGGTGCGCATTTCCTCCGCCATGACCGTCGGGTCGGGCGTTTGCATAAGCCGGACATCGTCGCTTGCGGCCAACCGCAGGCATCCGAAGGCGGCCAAGACCGCAAGGGCGGCCGCCGTCGCCCACGTCCACCAATTCCGCCGACGACTCCACAGCGCGCTATAGGCGCGCATCCATTCGAGCGGCCTTTCGAACTTCGGCCTCGCCAAACCCTGGGTGAAATGCGGGTAACAGATAACGACGCACCCATAGGCGATACAGAGGCCGACGCTGGAAAACACCGCCATCCCCTGCATGCCGGGGAAAGGTGCGAAGAAAAGCCCGACAAAGCCGATCACGCTGGTCACCAGCCCAAGGGTTATCCCGGGAAAGATGTGGCGTAGCGCGGATGCCGGCGACCAGTGTTCTGAAAACCGGAACCGCTCGCAGAAGTAATGCAGGGAATAGTCTACCGATATGCCGACCAGACTGGCGCCGAAGACGAGGGTCAACAGATGCACCTCGCCGAAGACCGTCAGGCAGGCCGCGAATCCGGCCAAGCATCCAAGGGCAATTGAAATCAGCGTCAGGATAAAGGGCGATGGTGACCGAAAGATCGCGATCAGCAATACGATGATCCCGAGCAACGACCCCAATCCGACCGTCGACATTTCGTCGAGGGCGCTGCTCGTTCCCGACGCGGCATGGGGCAGAACGCCCGCCATCAGATAATCCGCGCCTTGGAACCGCTCCGGCAGTTCGGACCGGAGGCCATCCAGCAATGGCATCACCTGCTTTTGGAGCGAGAAGGAGAAAGGCGTGTCGGAGAGTTCTCCGATGAGAATGATGTAGATTCTGCCGTCCGACCTGACAGTCAGGTAGCCGTCTTCCATCTCGGGACGGTCGATCGTTTCCATCGCGCGTTCTTCGAGAAAGCGCGGTAATATCAAAAGAGGATCCTTGTCTATCAAATGCGAACTGAGCGCTGATTTGGGACTGTAGTAGCGCATGAGAACGGTGCGCTCAAAGGCCGCGGTATTTCCTGCCCGGAGTTGGTCTCTGGCAAGATTACTGAGGATTTGAAAGCGCAGCGGGAGGTAGAACGAAACCGCGCGACGGACAAGGTCGTGATCATGGTCTATGCGCAGATGGTGAAACTGCCCCGATCCGGTCAAGCGCTCGGAGACATGCCGGGCGGCGGCTTTGGCGGCCTCGAAATCGGCCGCGCCGACAAGCAAAACGATGTGCCGTTCGAAGCGCTTTTCCACACGGTCCACGGCGTCGTAGACAACGGGATCGCGTTCTCCCTCCGGCAGCAGGGCCATGAGATTGGCGTTGATTGCCGGGCCGTCCGCATTCGTTATCAGCCATCCCGATAGCGCGCAGATACCGACCACCCAGAGGACGGCGAAGATTCTAGTGCGCAAAGTAGCCTTTCTCCGCGTTGCCGAGTTGGCATGATTCCGCGTTCATGCCGCTGAACCGGATGAGTGTTCGATCGCCGCGCCCTTCCTCGATCAACAGTTCATCAACGAACCGGCCGCCGGACACACGAACCGTTGCGATAATTGCGGCGAAAGCCGGATCCCGAGGCGTCAGGGTCAACCGCCAACGTGATTGGACCACATCGGACACGATCTCGAAGGACTCCCCCAGTCGGGTCATATCACCGGTAAACCCGGCCAAGAAGACCTGAGAGAGTGCCCGGAAAATGGGGGCCTGTCCGAAGCTGAGGCGCTGCGGCACGCCGTCGTCATTCCATTTGATCAGAGCGTCGTTTTTTACCAAAACCTGCGTCGCGAAAGGCTCGCGAACCTGCCAGAGCACGCCTTTTCCGGCGACGAATATGAGCCGGCCTTTCGAGATGAGCGGCCGCGTCAGTGCCCGTAGCGATTTGTTTTGGGTAAAGTCGGCGCAAATCACGGAATTCTTATCCAGCAGCTGATGGATTTTCGACAGGGTTTCGTCGGCCTCAACCGGTGCGATCGCCAGGAATGCGGAAATCGTAAGGGCGAGAACGCGACGCAACCATTTCACGTTCTGATACCGAGCTTTCGGTAGAGCACAGGCGGTGCGCCAAACACCATTTTCTGCGTCTGCATGTCCAGGGGCACCTGGACCGTATGGCCCCTGCTCAATCGCCTGCCGGTTTCCGCGTCCACGATCAGATAGTCGATCTTGAGGCGGAGCTCGAATTCCCGCAGCATCGCCTTGACCTTGATCTTCTGCCCATAGTGCGCCGGATGTGCGTAACGCAGCTTGAGTTCGATGACCGGCCACGCAAAGCCCGATTCTTTCATTTCCTTGTAATTGTAGGCGAATTTGTCGAGCAGGGCGCCGCGGGCGATTTCACAATATTTGACATAGTGTCCGTGCCAGGCGACGCCCATGAGGTCAATGTCGTGGAACGGGACGTCGATGAGGACTTCCGCGACCGGCAAAACCTGCTGGCGGCTACTCATAGAGGGACCATCGCCGGTTTCGGATGTTCTCGACGAAACGGCGCAGATCGGGTTCCAATGCCCGGTCTTCGTCGAGGAAGGGGAACTCGGCAAACACCGTATCGACGAACTGAATGAGTTCGGCGCTGATTTGGTTGGGCGCCGCACGACCCTGGTCCGCAAAACCTCGGCGTCGAAGCTCAACCGCTTGCGTGGTGGCCAACACGTGGGCAGCAGCTATTTGCTCGGTCAATTCGAGGACACGCAAACAATCGCGCGCCGCGATGGTGCCCATACTGACCTTGTCCTGGTTGTGGCATTCCGTCGAGCGCGAGAAGACGCTTGCCGGCATGGTTTGTTTCAAGGCTTCGGCGGCCCAGGCCGAGGCCGCGATTTGAACGGCCTTGAAGCCATGATTGATGGCAGTGCGCTCGGCCACGGCGCCCGAGAGATTGTCGGGCAGGCCGTTGTTGAACTTGTTATCGACCAGCAACGCCATTTGGCGGTCCATCAGGTCGGCCAGATTGGCAACGCATGTCTTGAGGCCGTCCATCGCGAACGCGATATGGCCGCCATAGAAATGCCCGCCATGCAGCACATGTTCTCCGCCGCCGTCGATGATGGGATTGTCGTTCGTGCTGTTCAATTCGGTTTCGATGTAGTCGCGCATCCAGGGCAAGCTGTCGCGCAGAACCCCGATCACATGGGGGGCGCAACGAATGGAGTATCGATCCTGCAGCCGATCCGAATTGCGCGGTGGTTCGCCGACATTCATGTCCCGGCGAAGCCAGCTTGCGATCTGGGCTTGACCTGGGTGGGGTTTGAGTTCGAAGAGCCGCTTGATGAAATGGTATCGGTTGCCCTGGAGAGCGACACACGCAAGCGCCGTGAGGCGGGTGCATAAGCGGGTCAAATACTCCGCTCTTGCGTAGGCGTCGCACGCCAGCGCCGTCATGACCGCCGTGCCATTCATGATGGCCAGACCTTCCTTGGGGCGTAGCTTTAAGGGCGTCAGGCCGAGGCGGTTATGGATATCGCTCGCTGAATGTACTTCGTCCCGGTAAACGGCATCGCGTTCGCCAACCAACAGCGCTGCCACGTAAGACAAAGGTGTCAGGTCGCCGCTCGCACCGACCGACCCCTCTTCCGGGATCAAGGGTACGACGTCGGCATTGAGAAACGTTTCCAGCCGTTCGAGCAGTTCCCAGCTGACGCCGGAATAGCCCAAGGTCAAAGAGGCAAGCCTCGCAACGATCACGGCGCGGGCCATTTCATGCGGCAAATGCCTGCCCAAACCGCAGCCATGAAACCGCAACAGGTGCAGGGGCAGATCCTCGACCATATCGCGGGGAATATCCACGGCACAGGAGTCGCCATAACCTGTCGTAACGCCGTAGATGACGCCATCTTCCTCAAGCAACCGGTCGAGAAAATCTGTTCCGCTTCGAATGTGGCGTAGATATTCCGGATCACGATTGAGGCGGATTTGCACTCGTCGATAGGCAATCGCCAGCACATCCTCAATCGTCAACGGACCGGACCCTAAACCGATCACGCTCGGAAGGTCTGTGGCTTTTTTGTCAAGCACGGGTATTTACCCAGAAAAAAAACAATTAAATTCAGACTTCTAACGTGGGCTCTGACTGGTGATCGGGTGTCATTGTGCCAGTCGTCCTCCAGAAGTCAAAAAAATTGAACCATTGGTAAGGATCACTAACGCAAAAGTGTTCCAGCCGGGCGACATATCGCGATGTCCAGCAATCCAGAGCACTTGCACGTTTTCGACGCGGGATCGCGATTGATTCCGAGAACGGTTCGAAAATGATGTGATACCGGCCCGCTCGTTTGAGGCAGAAAATGAGCTGGACGGGACATTCCAGCAATGCCGCGAGTATGAACGGTCCCTGCGGAAACGGTGCGGGACGGTTAAGGAAAGAGGTCCAGCTAATCCGAGAGGATTGTTTGACCGGTGTGCGATCGCCAACGATGACGACGAACTCGCCCTGCGCAACCCGGTCGTACAGCATCATCGCCGTGGCCGGGTCGACGTCGGTTGTCTGAATAAGCGAAACGCTCGAGTCCGGACTGACGCGGCGCAGCAGGCGGTTGAAGTTCGGCGCGTGTTTCGTGTGGACAAGAACGTTCAGCTTCAGACCCATCGAAAGCTGCGCAAAGGCGCGGCACACTTCCATGTTGCCCAAATGCGATGCGATCAATACACCGCCGCGACCGGCTCGCTGGAGCGCTTGGAATATCTCACGATTTTCATAGACGATGTCCTCATCGCTAATATCCCCCGCCCAGGCCGCCAGCTTGTCTAGAACAGCTTCACCAAAATTGTAGAAATGACGAAAGGATTGGCGCCAGCCGGGACTGTCGCCCAAAGTTGTACGTCCGCGCGGGTCGGCGTAAACGCGGGAAAGGAAGGTGCGGGACGCCCGTCGTGCTTCCGTGCCGAAGATAAAGAAATAGCCAATGACCGGGTACAGCAGAACCGAAAAGACGCGCCGGCCGAGAACCCGATAGGCCAACAGCATTATGCGAAGACCGGCGTATACGCCCCGCTCCTCGATGCGTGCCCAATGGTCCGTCTTTTCGTGACGCCCCGCCCCGCTCATCGAAGTGCTCGCGCCGAATGCGAATCCGTGCCGTGCCGGCCGAACCGAAGGCTCAGGACGCGCCACAGCATTCCGAAAAACAACCGCGTGTGCATCCAACTGATCAAACCGTTGTCGCGCCATAGCCTGAAGTGGGACTGGCCGCCCACCGGATAGACGACTTTTGTCGACAGTGGAAGGATGGACAGGCCCTCCCAATGGAGCCTTACGAGTATCTCGGGATCGAAGTCCATCCTGCGGCCCAGCCGAACACGCTCCGCCAGCTGCAAGACCGGTTCCAGGGGGTAGACGCGGAAACCGCACATTGAATCCCGGATCGTAAACGACAGTGTCTCGATCCACACCCAGACATGGGTGATGTAGCGCGCGGCCAGCCGACCTTTCGGCACGCTGGCATCGAACTCGGGGCATCCCGCGATCACGGCGTTGGGGTTCGCTTCCGCCAAGGCCAGAAATCGCGGAATATCGTCGGGATCGTGCTGGCCGTCGGCGTCGATCTGAAGGGCATGGGAATAGCCTTGCGCCTGGGCCGTGCGCAAACCGGTGAGGACCGCGGCGCCTTTGCCTTGGTTGCCGGGGTGGTCGATGACCTCTATCCAATCATGGCGTTTGGCCAGGTCATGGAGCGTAGCGTGTGTTTCTGCATCACTGCCGTCGTTGACCATGAACGTCTTCAACCGGATTGGCGCCAATCTCTCCGCCAGCGCCACCGCGCCCGCACCATGATCGAAAACCGGAACCACGACGCCTGCCCGAAACGTCATGGCGTCGCTTCGAAAATGACACGGCCGGAAGAGTATTTCGTCTCCGCGTTGCCGTATTGAAACTTCAGGCGTCCGGTTTCCCGGTCGTATCGCAGGTCCAGCGTCACTTCGGCGCCCGCCATGAGGATTTTGAAAAACTTCAACGCCTCAATTCGCTGAAAATCTCCATGTATCGCGAAATGATCCATGGCGAATTCGACCGCCCAGTCGACATGGACCACGCCCGCCAATATGGGCGCCTCGTCAAAATGGCCGTCGAAGTAGAACAGATCTTCCGGCATATGCAGATGCAGGATCACGCCATCCTGGTCCGACTCGCGCCGGACAATGATGGGTTCGACCCGTCGGCCCTGGTTTTCTTCGAACAGCGTGGCAAGCGCCCCATCGCTGGTTTTTCCACGATCGTCCTCGGGTACCTGCGTTACGAAACGCCACTTTCGGGGCAGTACGACCGCGGCAAGATGGAGCCTCAGGGCGTCGAGAAGGCGCCTCTTGAATTTCTGCCTGCCCTCGGCTGCCAGCACGTCCCACCCGGCAATCGAGGGTTCGATCACGGCGGCAAGGATCTGCCGTTCAGTATCCTCGCTCGGGAGTTGGATGACGCGAGCCGCTTCAACCGTGGGGCATTCGGCCAAGTACCGCTCGACTTCCGGCAAGGAAACGCGCTGTTCCTCCAACTTGACGACGCGATCGGCGCGGCCGTTCAAGGCAAAGCGCCCGTCTGCCTGTAAGCTCGCGCGATCACCCGAGAGAAACCAGTCCTCGCCGGGCAAAAATGGCGACCTGACGGCCAACACCTGCTGCTTAGGATCGATGGTGACTTCGACATTCGGGAAAGGCCGCCAGAGCGCCGGCGCCGCGGCATCCGTCGCCGACCGGTAGGCAATGCCGCCGGTCTCGGTACTGCCATATACCTCGACCACCGGCTCGGAAAGTGCCGCGTTGTATGCCGCCGCGATCTTGGGGGGCAGTGGGCCGCCGGAGGAAAATACCGGTCCGAGGATTTTCTTCAAATGGGCAAGGTCAAGGACCGGCAGCGCCCTTTTCAAGAATGCGGGGCTCGATATCAGCATGCAACCGCTGTCTTTCTCGACGGCCGAGATCAACTCCTCGGGATAGGAAATCAGATCGCTGGAGAAGGGCCGTTCCGTCGCAAGTGGCCAAAAGACGCGAAACAACAGACCGTAGATATGATAGGGCGGCACCGTGGCCAGGACAGTGCCGCCGGACGTTGGCGTGAAAATCTCGGTCAGGACGGCGATCTCCGCCTCGAGACAATGCAGCGGTTTGTGTACAGCCACCGGGGCACCGGTCGTTCCCGAAGTGTGGAGAATAATTTCCGCTTTTTCGGCATCGAGTGGATGCAGCGCTGATACGCAGCTATCAGCGGCCGCGCCGAACGTGGGCATCCCATTCGTCAGGTCGGCTAGGTGGGCCGCACTGGAGATGACGCCGTCCACCGCCGCTGCGAGATCCGCAAGGTGGCCGGGCTGAAGATTGGCGGGCAACACCGCCTGACAATCAGCATGGAGTGTCGCAAGCACACCGACGGCAAGTGCGTATGGATCCGCATCGGCGACGAGCCAGCGGCAACCGGTGGATTTGGCGATTCGAGTCGTCAATGTACCGACATCGCGTGCAAACGCTGTCCAGTCATGCTGTCGGCCAGTTCCGGTCGCCACGGCGGCGCGATCGCTGTGAGGGGTGGTGAAAAGGCGGGAGATTGGCGTCACGGCTTGATGCATCAGGATCCGCCTGATTGGCACGGGGTGTTCATAGTATTTCCGGATATCCATTGCCGGGTGCGGAGCGAGGCCAAGAGAGCACGCTCGATCGTTAGAGGTCTGCTCCTCGAGGCCCTCAGGATTTCCCGCCGCTCCCAGGTTGCGTTGTCGATTGGCGGATGCTCACAATTCAAATTCTCACGCTCCAATCTTCAAAGCCACCCCTTTGCACCCTGATGCCGCGCCGTGCCGCGTTGCACAGTTCGGCGAACGAGATATTCTCCACCAAACAAAAGGCCCATCAGGGAATACGAAACCAAGCTATTGTACACCGCCCAAAAGCCCATATCCGTATCCAAAACCGTGTACAGGGCAATCGTGCCGTTAACGGCAAAAAACCCGCACCAGACCATCGTGACCTTGCGCGTATACACGACACCGGCCTCGGGCAGGTCCGGCGTCTTAATTCGGGCGAATTGTTCGATGATCGACGGCGGCCGGAACAGCGAAGTTGCGAACAGCGCCAACATCAGGGCGTTCATGCATACGGGATAGTATTGCAGCAGAATGGGAGAATTTGAAGCCATCGCTGAAATGCCGACGACCATTAACGCGCCGATGACGAGATTTGCCTGCGGCATACGCGCCGCCAAGCCATCCAGTCGTTTGAGCAGGAACAAACGCACCAGCGCCACCACGATCAGGGCAAGCGCAATCCATCGAGCCTCAAAATATCCCAGGCCGAAATAGACTATAATCGGATATGAAATGACGACTACGGCGAAGGCAATATTCGCGGGTGCCACAGAGTGCCCTATTGCCTCAATAGATCGTTTACCGCTTCAACGATATCGCCGACG
>JAJFIG010000486.1 GCA_021775195.1 Rhodospirillales bacterium
GCCCGCGACCTGTTCGCGCGCTGGTGCCATGACTCCAACCTCGAGGTCCGCGTCGACGCCATGGGCAACATGTTCGCGCGGCGCCCCGGCACCGACCCCGGCCGCGCCCCGGTGTTGCTCGGCAGCCACCTCGACAGCCAGCCCTCGGGCGGCAAGTTCGACGGCGCCCTGGGCGTGCTCGCCGCCCTCGAGGTGGTCCGCGCCCTCGACGACAACGACGTCGCCACGGCGGCCCCCGTCGAGATCGTCAACTGGACCAACGAGGAAGGCGCGCGCTTCGCCCCGGCAATGATCGGCTCGGCGGTGTTCACCGGCGCGGTGCCTCTCGCCGAGGCGTTGACCTTCACCGACCCCGACGGCCGGACCATCGGCGGCGAGCTCCGCCGCATCGCCTACGCCGGCGACGCCGACCGCGCCGCCGAACCCGTCGACGCCTATTTCGAGCTTCACATCGAGCAGGGCCCCATCCTCGAGGACGAGGGCAAGACCATCGGCGTCGTCACCGGGGTCCAGGCGGTGCGCTGGTACGACCTCGCCTTCACCGGCCAGGACGCCCACGCCGGCCCGACCCCCATGGACCAGCGCCGCGACGCCTTGCTCGGCGCCGCCGAGGCCACCCTCGCCATCAACGCCCTCGGCACCGACTTCGCCCCCCACGGGCGCAGCACCGTCGGCGTCTTCGAGGTCCGCCCCAATTCCCGCAACGTGGTGCCGGGCGGCGTCTCCATGTCCGTCGACATGCGCCACCCCGACGCCGAGTCCCTCGCCGACATGGACCGCCGCCTGCGCGACCTCGTCGTCGACATCGCCGACGCCCGGTCCCTGGAGGCCGCCCTCGACGAGATCTGGTATTCGCCCCCCGTCGCCTTCGACGGCGACTGCGTCGCCATGGTCCGCGACGCGGCAGAAGGTCTGGGTTTCGGCCACCGCGACATCACCAGCGGCGCCGGCCACGACGCCGTCCTCCTGGCCCGGGTCCATCCCACGGCCATGGTCTTCGTCCCCTGCGCCGACGGCATCAGCCACGCCGAGATCGAGCACGCGACGCCCGAGGACTGCGCCGCCGGATGCAATGTCCTGCTCCACGCCGTCCTCGCCCGCGCCGACACACCGTGACACCCGGAGCAGGGATTATCCCTAGGTGTGTTGGGGGAATTCCTGTAGAATTGTCGGCCGGATAGCCATATTGAGTTACATAAGCGCGCAATCAAGGCAACGGCTTCAGCGGCAACCATCACGGTTCCCGTCATCGGCAATGCAGAACAGGGCAACCGGACGCTCCAGCGACAGGAACCCAGCGAACCTATTCGGTTGGGCCGGCGGGATCGTTTTTGCCGCCGCCCTGCTGGCGGGCGCCACCATTCTTCATTTCCAGGACCAGCAGGCTCCGAAGCCGGTGGCTGGGCCCCTCGAACCCCTTCGCATCGGCATCGCCCGGTCTCCCACCTGCGGCCTGATCTTCGTCGCCCTGGCGAAGGGATATTTCAGGGACGAGGGGCTGGAGGTAACCACCAAGGTGTACCCAAGCGGCAAGCGGGCGCTCAAGGAAGGGCTGTTCACGGGCGAGGTCGACATCGCCTCGTCGGGCGACGTCCCGGTGGCGATGGCGGCCTTCGACCGCCACGACATCAAGGCCATCGCCACCACCTTCAACGTCGACAACGTCAACCGGATCATCGCCCGCCGCGACAGCGGCATCGCCAGGCCTTCCGATCTGCGGGGCAAGCGGGTGGCGACCCAGGGCGCCTCGGCGGTGCACTTCTTCCTCCACCTGTTCCTGCTCGAACACGGTATATCGGAAGGGGACGTCGCCCTTCATTTCATGAAGGCGGAGAGGCTCCCCAAGGCCCTCGCCGAGGGACGGATCGACGCCTTTTCCATGCGTGAGCCCTTCATCAGCGAGGCCCGGGAGCTGCTGGGGGACAACGCGGTCGTGTTCGAAGCCCCCGGGCTGTATTCCCAGACCGAGATCGTCGTTGCCGCCGGCGAACTGATCAAGAACAGGCCCGGGGTCGTCACCAGGGTGTTGCGCGCCCTGTTGCGGGCGGAGACCTTCATGACGGCGAACCCCGAAGAAGCGATCGCCATCACGGCCGAGAGGTTGGGCGTGGAAGCGGAGGAAATCGCCATCATCTGGCCGACGGTGAAGTTCCGCATGGCCCTGGGCCAGCCCCTCCTGTTGCGCCTCGAGAACGAGGCCCGCTGGGCAATCGGCGCCAATATCGTCAACAACGGCGACGTGCCCAACTATCTCGACTTCATTCATTTGGATGCCCTGGCCGACCTCAAACCGGAGGCGGTGACGATCATCCGCTGACATCACCCGCTTCCGGACGGCAACCGGAAGCGCACCTGTGTATCCACCCAACCCGCTGGGAGAAATAATCCACAATAAATTTAAGGCTTTATTGATGAAACAACGCCAACAATGTTTCTTCGCCACTGGATCGTGGTAGCCGCGATGAAGAACAAGGCAACCGGACGCTCCCGCGACAGGAGCCCAGCGAACCTTTTTGGTTGGGCCGGCGGGGTCGTTGTCGCCGCCGCCCTCCTGGTAGGCGCCACCATAGTTCATTTCCAAAACGAGCCGCTTGTGGAGAAGGCGGCGGGGCCCCTCGAACCCGTTCGCCTCGGCCTCGCACTGCATCCAACCGGCGGTCTGATCTTCGTCGCCCTGAAGAAGGGATATTTTCGGGACGAGGGGCTGGACGTAACCATCTCGGAGTACCCGAGCGGCAAGCGGG
>JAJFIG010000487.1 GCA_021775195.1 Rhodospirillales bacterium
TTCTTAGCGGCCCGCCTGGCGCGGGCAAGGGCACCCAGGCAAAGCGCCTGGAGGAGCAGTTCAAACTGGTGCAGTTATCAACCGGTGATATGTTGCGTGCCGAAACGTCGTCGGGAAGCGAAATTGGGATTAAAGCCAAGAGCATCATGGAGTCTGGCAATCTGGTGCCCGATGACCTCATCATCGGCTTGATTTCCAAGCGCATTGAGGCCGATGACTGTGCCACCGGCTTCATCCTCGACGGATTTCCACGCACGACCAAGCAGGCGGAAGCCCTTGATCGTATGCTGGAAGAAAAGGATCTGCGCCTTGACCACGTGATCGAGATAACCGTGGACGACGAAGCGATGATCGAACGCATCACGGGACGTTTCACCTGTGGCGCATGCGGTGCGGGATACCATGATAGTTTCCAGCGGCCGAAGGTGGATGGTGTCTGTGATTCATGTGGCGGCACCGAGTTCACTCGGCGCGCCGATGACAATGCCGAAACCGTTCGTGCCCGGTTGAAGGCCTACCACGAGCAGACGGAGCCTGTGGTTGCCTACTATGCAAAAAGCGGGGCGCTGCGGAACGTAGACGGGATGGACACCCTTGATGGTGTCACCCAACAACTGACGGCCATCGTCGGATAAAGGGAGCGTGTTGACTTGACACGGACAGCGCCTATAATCGCGCCTCTTCGGCGGCCCGGCAGACACAATTTATCTTTTAAAACCAAAGGTTAAGGAGACCGGCTTTGGCGCGTATTGCTGGTGTGAACATTCCAACGGGAAAACGGGTCGTGATTGCACTGACCTATATCCACGGGCTCGGCCGTACCAAGGCCCGGCAAATATGCGATAAGGTCGGAATTCCCGCCGAACGCAGGGTCAATGAATTGACCGATGATGAGGTCATGCGTATCCGCGAGACCATCGATCAGGACTATCAGGTGGAAGGCGACCTTCGCCGCGAAGTGGCGATGAACGTAAAGCGCCTGATGGATCTTGGGTGTTACCGCGGTTTGCGCCATCGGCGCGGGTTGCCGGTGCGCGGGCAGCGCACCCACACCAACGCGCGCACACGAAAGGGGCCGGCGAAGGCGATTGCCGGCAAGAAGAAAGCGGTCAAGTAAGAGGTTCAAGGATCGATCATGGCAAAACCCACTACACAGCGGCCACGCCGCCGCGAACGCAAGAACATTGTTTCCGGCGTGGCCCACGTGAACGCGACCTTTAACAACACCATGATCACGGTCACCGATGCCCAGGGCAACACCATCGCGTGGTCTTCGGCGGGCAGCCAGGGGTTCAAGGGATCGCGAAAATCGACGCCTTACGCGGCGCAGATGGCTGGCGAGGAGGCGGGCCGCAAGGCCATGGAGCACGGCATGAAGACCCTGGATGTGGAAGTAAAGGGACCAGGGTCGGGACGTGAATCGGCGCTGCGAGCGTTGCAGGCGGTGGGCTTTACCATCACGGCCATCCGCGACGTGACGCCGATCCCGCACAACGGGTGCCGCCCGCGCAAACGCCGTCGGGTATAAACGGCAAATATACAAGGGATAATTCCCGGCAATACCGGCCCCTGGAGGGCCGACTGGTACGTATCAAAGCTCATTGGGTTGAGCATATTTTCAATTCGCCGAGCATGGGGTGAATTCCGTGATTCAGAAAAATTGGCAGGAACTGATAAAACCGACGAAGCTGGATGTTGTGTCCGGCGGCGACCCGGCCCGGACGGCAACCATTGTTGCCGAGCCGCTGGAGCGCGGCTTCGGTCTGACCCTGGGCAACGGATTACGCCGGGTCCTTTTGTCGTCGCTCCAGGGGGCGGCCGTGACAGCGCTTCAGATCGACGGTGTGTTGCACGAATTCTCTTCGATCCCTGGCGTGCGCGAGGACGTGACCGATATCGTTCTCAACATCAAATCCATCGGTCTGCGCATGCACAGCGAAGGCCCCAAGCGGATGGTTCTCAAGGCCACAGGGCCGGGTGAAGTTACCGCCGGGTCGATCGAAACCGGTGCCGACATCGAAATCATGGATCCGGACATGGTCATCTGCACCCTTGACGACGGGGCCAAGCTGTCCATGGAACTGACCGTCGAGTCAGGCAAGGGGTATGTGGCCGCGGCCCAGAACCAGCCCGAAGATTCGCCCATCGGGCTGATCCCCGTGGATGCCGTCTATTCGCCCGTGCGCAAGGTCACCTACAAGGTTGAGAATACCCGCGTCGGCCAGATTACGGACCATGACAAGCTGTCCCTCGAGGTCACAACCAACGGTGCTGTGACTCCCGAGGATGCGGTCGCACTGGCTGCCAGGATCCTCCAGGATCAGCTCCAGCTTTTCATCAATTTCGAGGAACCGCGGGCGGCCGCGGCCGAGGACGACGCCGACGAACTGCCCTTCAACAAGAACCTTCTGCGCAAGGTGGACGAGTTGGAGCTTTCGGTCCGCTCGGCCAACTGCCTCAAGAACGACAACATCATCTACATCGGCGACCTGGTGCAGAAGACCGAGGCAGACATGCTGCGTACGCCGAACTTCGGCCGCAAGTCATTGAATGAAATCAAGGAGGTGCTTTCCCACATGGGACTGCATCTCGGCATGGAGATTCCCAATTGGCCGCCCGAGAACATCGAGGATCTGGCCAAGAAGCTGGAGGACCCGTACTAAGCCATCAAGCCATTGGCGCCGCGGACGGGTCCGCGGTAGATCTCGAGGAGGCAACCCGATGCGCCACCGCATGAGCGGCCGCAAACTGAACCGCACAAGCAGCCACCGCAAGGCCATGTTCGCTAACATGGCGGCGGCGTTGCTCACGCACGAGCAGATCAAGACGACTCTGCCCAAGGCCAAGGAACTGCGCCGCGTCGCAGACCGGATGATCACCCTGGGCAAGCGTGGCAACCTGCATGCCCGCCGCCAGGCTCTGTCCGTGCTTCATGATACGGAATTGGTGGGCAAACTTTTCGGTCCCCTTGCCGAGCGTTTCAAGGAACGCAGCGGCGGCTATACCCGGGTCGTCAAAGCTGGGTTCCGCTATGGTGACGACGCTCCCATGGCGATCATCGAGCTCCTCGATCGAGATCCCGAGGCCAAAGGTGCCGAGGATCGCGCTCGGGCCGCCCTCGAAGATGAAGAGGGATCGGAGGAGGAGTAAGAGACCAGCCTCCCATCATCGATTTCGTTTCCGAAGGCAGCCCTCGTGGCTGCCTTTTGCTTCCCACCGGTGATAAAATCGCTTCCAATTGACCCCATGGGGGTCGGCATCATGTGGATCCAAGGGAAATGGGCATGGCGAAGGGCTTCAGACGGTTCCTGAGCGCATTGGCCGCGGTCACGGTGATGGCCGGGGCGGCGGACGCCGCCAGCGAGGCGGACAGGCAGACCCCCGCGACCCGGGGCGAGGTCTACTTGTCGTTTGCGCCCCTGGTCCGCAAGGCGGCGCCGGCGGTCGTCAATATCTACACCCGCAAGGTCGTGCGCACGCGCCAGTTCGCGCCCTTGTTCGACGACCCCTTCTTCCGCCGCTTCTTCGGCCGAGATTTCGGTTTTGGCGACCTTGGCCGGCCCCGCCAGCGGGTCCAGAACTCCCTCGGTTCCGGTGTCATCGTCGGGGCCGAGGGCTTGATCGTCACCAACCATCACGTCATCGAGGGGGCGGACGAGATCACCGTCGTGCTCGCTGATCGTCGCGAATTCGAGGCCACGATCGTCGGCAGCGACGAACGCACCGATCTGGCCATCCTCCGCGTCGACATCCGCGGCGGTGATCTGCCTTTCCTTGAAATGCGCGATTCCGACGACCTCGCGGTCGGCGACCTCGTTCTCGCCATCGGCAATCCCTTCGGCGTCGGCCAGACGGTAACTAGCGGCATCGTCTCGGCCCTTGCCCGCACCCAGGTCGGCATTTCCGACGTCAATTCCTTCATCCAGACCGACGCCGCCATCAATCCAGGAAATTCCGGCGGCGCCCTGGTCGGAATGGACGGCAGGCTGGTGGGTATCAACACCGCAATTTTCTCCAAGTCCGGCGGCTCGCTCGGTATCGGCTTCGCCGTGCCCTCGAACATGGTGCGCTCGGTGGTCGCCGGCGTCACCCGGGACGGGCGTCTGGTCAGACCGTGGCTCGGCGCCTGGGGCCAGACCATGACCGCCGACATCGCCGCCTCCCTCGACATGGAGCGCCCGGCGGGGGTCCTCGTCAGCGACGTCTATCCCGGCGGCCCCGCCGCCCGCGCCGGCGTCCGTGTCGGCGACGTGCTGTTGTCCGTCGACGGCCGCGAGATCAACGACCCAGAATCCCTCAACTACCGTATTGCCACCCGCGTCATTGGGCGGCCAGCGGAGGTCGTGGCTTGGCACAAGGGCACCCGTAAGACCCTCCGTATCGACATCGAACCGCCACCCGAGGAACCGCCCCGCGACGTCGTCGACCTCGGTGGTCGTCATCCTCTCTCCGGGGCCAAGGTGGCCAATCTCTCTCCCGCCCTTGCCGACGAACTCCGCCTTGGTGCCTTCAGCCAGGGGGTTATCATCCTGGGAATTCGCCGGGGCGGCAGTGCCGCCCGCCTGGGTTTTCGAGGCGGTGACATCATCGTTGCCGTCAATGGCGAAAAGGCGAAGTCGTCCCGCCAACTCGTGGCCATTCTGAAACGCCCGGCGGACCGCTGGCACATCGCCCTGAAGCGGGGTGGCAAGACCCACAGCCTGGTCATCGACCGGTGACCAGCCTGTTCGAATCCCAGGCGCCGCGGCCCCTGGCTGACCGCTTGCGCCCGCACACACTGGCGGAGGTCGTGGGTCAGGATCATTTGCTTGGCGCCGATAGTCCCATCGGCCGCATGATCGGTTCGGGCAGCCTTTCGTCGGTCATCCTTTGGGGGCCACCGGGTTGTGGTAAGACGACAATTGCGCGCCTTCTTGCCGATCACGCCGATCTTCATTTCGACCCACTGTCGGCGGTCTTTTCCGGTGTCGCCGATTTACGCAAAGTGTTCGACGCGGCGCGCGGACGCCGCCAGGACGGCCGTGGCACGCTTCTGTTCGTCGACGAGATCCACCGCTTCAACCGGGCCCAGCAGGATGCCTTCCTTCCCGTGGTCGAGGACGGTACCGTCACCCTCGTCGGCGCCACTACCGAGAACCCGTCCTTCGAGCTCAACGGTGCCCTCCTGTCCCGCTGCCAGGTGCTGGTACTGCGCCGTCTTGACGACGGTGCCCTGGAGGAGTTGCTGCGCCGCGCCGAGGAGGAGATCGGCAAGTCCTTGCCCGCCGACACCGACGCCCGCGCCGCCCTGCGTGCCATGGCCGACGGCGACGGCCGTTACGTCCTCAACATGGCGGAGGCTCTGGCAGCCCTGCCGGCGGAGACGTCGCCCCTGGACGCCGGTGCCCTCGCCGATGTCGTCCAGCGCCGGCTGCCCCTTTACGACAAGCACGAGGACAGCCACTTCAATCTGATCAGCGCCCTCCACAAGAGCCTTCGCGGCTCCGATACCGACGCCGCCCTTTACTGGTTTGCGCGTATGATGGCGGGAGGGGAGGATCCCCACTATGTCGCCCGTCGCTTGGTGCGTTTTGCCGTCGAGGACATCGGCCTCGCCGAACCCGGAGCACTCACCCAGGCCATCGCCTCCTGGCAGGCTTACGAGCGCCTGGGGTCGCCCGAGGGCGAGCTCGCCCTGGTCCAGTGCATCATCTATCTCGGCACGGCGCCCAAATCCAACGCCACCTACAAGGCCGAGAAGGCAGCGGCGCGGGCGGCCCGCGAGACCGGTTCCCTCGATCCACCCAAGCATATCCTCAACGCCCCGACCAGCCTGATGAAGGATCTGGGTTATGGCGACGGTTACGTCTACGACCACGACACCGATGAAGGGTTCTCGGG
>JAJFIG010000488.1 GCA_021775195.1 Rhodospirillales bacterium
GGTTACGACTGCCTGTTGCCGGATGACGACATCATGGCGGCGGCGGTGCTGCCGGGTATCGCCGAGGTCAAGAAAAACAACCTCCCCGCGGCGGAACGCCTCATGGGCCGGGCCGTCGAGCAACTGCTGGAGGGCGGCGCATCGATCGTCATCCTCGGCTGCACCGAATTGCCCGTCGGCCTGGCCGGTGCCGGCGACCGGATCCGGAAGCGCTGCCTGGACGGCAATGCCGCTCTCGCCCAGGCCGCCGTCGATTGGGCTCTGGCGGCTAGAGCACTTTCCGACCAAATGGTTCCATTTGGTCGGAAAATGCTCTAGGCGTTGAAGTCGAGGCCCCAGTCGCGGTAGCGCTCGGGGTCGTCGCCCCATTTTCCACGCACCTTGACGAACAGGAACAGGTGCACCCGGCGCTCAAGGATCTCCTCGAGTTCAGTGCGCGCCGCTTCGCCGAGGGCCTTTATGCGGGCGCCGCCGCGGCCAAGGACGATGCCTTTCTGGCTAGAGCGCTCGATATAGATCACCTGGTCGATCTTGACGCTGCCGTCCTTCTGTTCGGTCCAGGCCTCGGTTTCGACGGTGGCGGCATAAGGGAGTTCCTGGTGAAGCTGCAGATAGAGCTTTTCCCGGGTGATCTCGGCGGCGAGCAGGCGGTTGGGCATGTCCGAGATCTGATCCTCGGGAAAGTGCCAGGGACCTTGCGGCATGCGCGCGGCGAGGAACGACATCAGGTCCCCGACCCCGTCCCCGGTCTCGGCCGAGATCATGAATATCTCGGAAAAAACGTCCTCATCGCCGAGGCCGGCGGCCAGGGACAGGAGCGCCGGTTTCTTCACCAGATCCACCTTGTTGAGGGCAAGGAGCACGGATACGCCTTTTCCGCCTCCCTTCCCGCCCCGCTCCCGGATGCGTTTGATGATCGCCCGGGTGTCGGCGTCCAGGCCTCGGGCGCTGTCGACGAGCAGGAGAACCAAGTCGGCGTCGGCGGCACCGCCCCAGGCGGCGGCGACCATGGCCCTGTCGAGGCGGCGGCGGGGCTTGAATATCCCCGGCGTGTCGATGAAAACGAGCTGGGCGTTGTCGTGGATGGATATCCCCAGCACCCGGGTCCGGGTCGTCTGTACCTTGGGCGAGACGATGGAGACCTTGGTCCCGACCAGGCGGTTGACCAGGGTCGACTTGCCGACGTTGGGCGCCCCGACAATGGCGACGAAGCCGCACCGGGTATCGTCCGCCGTCATTCCCCGTTCCCGTCGGGTTCGATACCGAGAATCTCAAGCAGGGCCTGGGCGGCGTCCCGTTCGGCGGTCCGCTTGTTGCGCCCCGAGGCGGTGGCGGTGCTTCCATCCTCGAGGGAGACCTCGATCGAGAAAAGGGGCGCGTGCGGTGGCCCACTACGGTCGGTTTCCCGATAGATGGGCAAGGCCAGCCCACGTCCTTGCGCCCATTCCTGAAGCGCCGTCTTGGCATCCTTGGGTGGCGAATGGTCGGCATCGACGAGGGGTTGCCAATGACGGGCGATGAAGTGTTCCGCGACGGCCAGGCCGCCATCCAGGTAAAGGGCGGCGATCACCGCTTCCAGGGTATCGGCGTGGAGGCTTGGATTGGAACGCCCGCCCGCGTCCTCCTCGCCGGCGGATATGATGATGTGGGGGGCGAGGCCGATTTCATTGGCGACATGGGCGAGGGCCTCCCGGCATACCAGGGCGGCATGGCGGCGGGCGAGCGCGCCTTCATCCTCGTCGGGAAATTGCACGAACAGGAGTTCCGCCACGACAAGGCCGACAACGCGGTCGCCGAGGAATTCCTGGCGTTGATTCGAAAGGGTACGGGCTTGCGGGGAACGCGCCGTACTGGAATGGGTCAATGCCTGGCGCAGCAGGTCCTTGCGGACAAACGCGTGGCCAAGTGCATTTTCCAGGGGCTCCAGGAGTTCCGGAGATTCAGGCCGGCCGGCCATGGGCGCTCATTCGATCCCATCGAAAACGCGATCGAAGCGGATCGTGCTGCCCCATTGCCAGATCTTCCAGGCCAGGCCATCGACCGAAAAGAAAAGGAACTCGGCGCGCCCGACCAGATTTTGCTTGGGGATGAACCCGACGCCCAAACGACTGTCCCGCGAGTGGTCGCGGTTGTCGCCCATGGCGAAGTAATGGCCTTTGGGTACGGTAAAGACACCCGTGTTGTCGGCCTGGCCGAAGTCCGTCTCCTCGAGAATAAAGTGACTGCGGCCGTTGGGTAGGGTCTCGCGGTAGCGGTGAACCTGGCGGACGGTGCCGCCGTCATTCCTGAAAACGTAATCGGCGACCCGTTCGCGTTTCACGGGTTGGCCGTTGATGTGCAGGATTCCGTTGATGACCTGAATCCGGTCGCCGGGCAATCCGATGAGGCGCTTGATGTAATCGGTCTTGTTGTCCTCGGGTAACTTGAATACGGCGACGTCCCCCCTCTCGGGCTCGGTGAAGAATATCCTTCCGGGAATCAGGGGCAGGCTGAGCGGGAGCGAATACTTGCTGTATCCGTATGAGAATTTTGAAACGAACAGGTAATCACCGACCAACAGGGTTGGGATCATGGAACCCGAAGGGATATTGAACGGTTCGTAAGCGGCGGTGCGGACGACCAAGGCAATCAGGATCGCATAGATCACG
The DNA here is from genome assembly GCA_021775195.1 of Rhodospirillales bacterium. Classification (GTDB taxonomy): domain Bacteria; phylum Pseudomonadota; class Alphaproteobacteria; order Rhodospirillales; family 2-02-FULL-58-16; genus JAJFIG01. The sequence continues at coordinate 2,649 of JAJFIG010000488.1, forward strand.
GTCGTGACCGTTTCCCTCATGCCACTGTGCCTCTTATGGCTCATTGCGGATTCCGTGGAATTTGTTGCATTCGAACGATTGATCGGTTGGCCTGCAGCCAGCGCGGGCCGATCAAGCCAGCCTCCCTTCCCTCTGTCAAGGTGCTTGCCGCCGGGTTGCCTGGGACATCGGGGGTCAGGTTGCGGTGGGAACGGCGGATATGACAACCATCGCCTGTGCCATGGGAAATTCGTCGCTGAGGCTTAGGTCGATCTGCCCGATCATGCCGGCGGGAGTCAGCGCCATCAGGCGATCCCCGGCGCCTCCGGTGAGAACCAAGAAGGGCTTGCCGCTGGGCAGGTTGTCGACTCCCATGTCGCGCCAGAAGACACCCTCGCGGAAGCCGGTACCGAGGGCCTTGGCGCAGGCCTCCTTGGCGGCGTAGCAAAGGGCGAATGTCGCTGCCGGGTTCGACCGGCGGGCGGCCCGGTTGCGTTCGGTCTGGGTGTAAATACGGTTGGTGAAGCGGTCGCCGAAACGCTCCAGGGTCTGCTCGATACGCCGGACGTCCAACAGGTCGGTGCCGATGCCGATGATCATTAGGTCGTGGACTCAATTAGGCTGTGCCCGTGGCGGGAGCCAATTTTCCCACCCGTAAGGCGCGGACCGCGCCGCGATGCCAACCCATCGCAAGCGGTCCGCAACGCGGCGGGTGGGGAAAGGGGCCCCGTTCCTGCGGAATTGGGCGAAAATGACGAGGGCTCGCGTCGCTCGTCCTTGAATATGCGCTGCATGTCCTGCGTCCTCGCTCGAAGTGTCCTGTCAGGTAAATAGATACCCTGTACGACGGCCTTGCGTGGTCCCCGGTTAGGAGCGGGCGGCGCCGTGATGCCAAGCGCATCACAAGCAGTTCGCGACGACGTCCGGGGGCCG
>JAJFIG010000489.1 GCA_021775195.1 Rhodospirillales bacterium
GCCCGTGGCGGAGCGCTGCCGCCCGGCTGCTCTGGCACTATTACCGGCGAGCCCCGGTGTAATGGTGGTGTTCAGTCGTTCTTTTTTTCGCTTGGACCGGTCGCCGGTGCAACTTCCAGCGATTCCTTGTCCTTGCCTTCGGTGGCCATTTGCGATGACTGGTCGGGCGTCAGGATGGAGAACAGCACCGCGATCGCGATCCAGCCGGCGATGGAAATCGCTGCACAGAATGCGATGGCGGCCCGTTGTGACCAGAACCCTTTCATGGGCCGAATCCTCCAAACACGTGTTGCCTGCCGGTATCGACTTTGGCCAAAGGCGGGCAGACGACACGGTATTCAAACGATGGTACGAAGTAAGCGTCTCTGCCGCGAATAACCTGCCCGTTCGTCACGCGACCCGCAGGGTACAGCGCACGGTCCCCGATCACGCACCCCATCCGCTTTGTGCACCGCCTATCCCCATGCAAGGATCATACCAAGTGGATAAAACGTATATAAATCAACAAACTGACGCTAAACGTTCTGACAGGGATGGTGGAAAGTGTAAAGAATCCTGACAGGTGATTCAGGTCTGAATCCAGGTGATTGCTTGAAAATCAAAGACTTAAGTGAAATCGACCCGCGCAAAAAGTGTAAAATATTCCGACAGGTTTCTTCCTTCGGCACCCGATTATCACGGGCCGCGAGGTCTGTTTCGGAAATTTACCCAAGAATCCCAGCCTATTGTTAAACAAGCAAGTATCGTTAATGAGTGTAAAGTTTACCGACACCCGGCGGGACGGAGACCGAAGAAGGATTCGTTCTCCGTTTTCCACCGCGGTTCCTCAATCATCGCGTCTGAGGTAGACGACATAATAGCTCAGCGCTACGAACACGGCGCCGCCGACGATGTTCCCCAGGGTCACCGGCACCAGGTTGCGAATCAGGCCTCCCATGTCCAGGTTGGCGGCAATTGGCGCTGTGATCCCCGCGGCCTCGGCAAATGCCGGGTTCTGGGCCGCCATGATGCCCATGGGGATGAAGTACATATTGGCGATGCTGTGTTCGAGTCCCAGCGCCACGAAGGCGGTGATCGGGAAGATGATGGCGAAGATCTTGTCGACCACGGACCGCGCCGCGAAACACAGCCACACTGCCAGGCACACCAGAGCATTGCAGAGGACGCCGCGGACGAAGGCGACGTCGGCGGGCAGGGAGACCTTGGCGGCGGCGATCTTGATCGCGGTGACGGCAACCGCATTCCCGCCCATTTGCAGGAACCCCGACCAGTAGGCCAAGGTCACCAGTGCGAAGGCTCCCAGAAGGTTGCCAATGTAGACAATAGTCCAGTTTCGCCCCACCGCCGCCGTCGATACCTTCTTGTTGGCCCAGCCCATGATGATCAGCACGTTGCCGGTGAACAGTTCGGCCCCGCCGACGACTACCAGGATGAGGCCCAGGCAGAAGGACAGGCCGCCCAAGAACCGTGCCGGACCGAGGCCAAGGCCGGTCTGGGTCGAGACTACCGTGTAGAACATGGCGCCGAAGGAGATGAAAGCTCCCGCCAGAACGCTCAGTGCCAGAGTCGGAGAGACACCCATGCTCGCCTTTCCCAGGCCCACGGTTTCGATGCGGGCGGCAATTTGTTTCGGCGCGTAGGCGTCGAACATGGACGGATCGAAGTGCTGGTCGATGGATTGTTGTGTACTGTCCGGCATCGCCTAGACCTCCAAGCGGATTTCGGTGAGAGATCAACCTCGGTACGGCAGGAGTTTTACCCCGGCGCGCGAAAACAACTGTTTTGGGCCTCTGTATTTTTTAGGGATTCAAATTCCCAGGCGCTGGTGGAACGTCTCGCGGCTCGGCATTCGGACAACGCCAGTCCCGCCATCACCGCTGGCGCCAGCCTACGGGAATACCGGCCCCTTTCATTCACCTTTCCGATGGTTGAGAGAACAGCGCAAAATTGATTAATATCAAGCGACGAATCCTGCCGATCGCCTATAATGCGTTACCGAATTCGCCGCTGCACCGAGTACAGGGGATGGATTTTGCGCGCGGTGACTTAATATCCACTTAACGCGAGCCGTCAATGTTCAAACTTTTGCGTTATTTCTCGCTTGCGAGTGCGATCGTGATTGTGCTTGTGACGGCTGCGCTTCTGACCTTTTACCATCGCTATTCTGTCAGCAATCTCATCGAGTTCGGGGAAGGACAGAACGTGGTTTTGGCGCGCTCCTTCGCCAACACGCTATGGTTGCGGTTTGGTGAACATATCAAGTCCGTTTCCGATGTCGACGCCGATACTCTGCGCCAGAACCCTCGGACCAGGGAAATCCACGACGCCATCCGCACGGTGATTGCCGGCCTACCGGTTCTCAAGGTCAAGATCTTCAATCTCGACGGAATCACCATCTATTCCTCCGCGCCCGAGGAAATCGGCGAGGACGTGACCGCAAAACCCGGCTTCATTGCCGCCGCGCGCTGGGAAAGGACGATCAGCGAGCTGGTTTACCGCAACACGTTCAATGCCTTCGAGGCGACCGTGCATGAACGGGACCTGGTCGAAAGTTACCTACCGATCCGCAGTGCCGCCGGTCTCACGGAAGGGGTTTTCGAGCTTTACGCCGATGTCACGCCGCTGATGGCCAAGGTCGAGGACACGACGGTCAAGCTCGCTATCGCCCTGGTCTGTGCCTTTGGACTGCTTTACGGGGCGCTTTTTTTGATCGTCCGCCATGCCGATGGCATCCTGGTCAGGCAATACCGGGACCTCGAGGCCAAGGAGGATAACATCCGCAAGCAGAACCAGGCCCTGCAGGCGGAGATTATCGCCCGCGTCGTTGCCCAGGAGGCGCTGCGCGACAGCGAGGAAAGCCTGCGCAGCATTGTCGACAACGCCGGTGATGCCATCTTCGTCCACAATTCCGAAGGCTGGATCGTCGAGGCCAACCCGGCCGCCTGCCGCATGACCGGATGCGATCGGGAC
>JAJFIG010000490.1 GCA_021775195.1 Rhodospirillales bacterium
CCTGGGCTTGTCCAGAAGGCCTTCCTGACCAACGCATTGGGTGGCGCGAGCGGCGCCGGCAGCAACGAATATGCAACTTTCTACGTCTGGCAGTCGGCCCGGGCAGCCCGCGACTTCATTCGCGGCGACCTGTTCAAGGCCGTCGCCGGTGCCTTCGGTCGCCCACCGGTGCGAACCTGGGTGCCCCTCGCCTTCGACCGCCCGGACCCGGGCATCGTCCCGACCTTCGCCGTGCGGCGTATCAGCCCCATCCCCGAGGACGCCGACCTGGCGCGCCTGGCACCCACCGGCACCCGCCCGCCGTCTCCGCGAATCCGGCGCACCGGGCTTCACTCACGCATCATCGGCGTCGACTGGGAGCGCTGGGAACTGGTCAGGTTCGAATTGTGGCGTGCCGGCATCGACGCCGGCCCCCTCGACGAGGGCGATGTCCGCACCTACGAGGTCCTGCACCTGTCAGCATCCGGACCCCGGCCGGCCGAAACCGCTACAGCCGCCTGAGGATGCTCGGGTCAGCCGTTGTAGACGACGCGGCCGAGGCCGCACATGTCGTAACCGTCCATCTCCCCGGCGCGCGCGGCAAAGGCCTCGCCGTGGGTAAATCCCAGAAGTTTCTGCACCGGCTCATCGAAGTAATCCCGCCGGCGCATCAAGAGGTCATAGCGTTCCCGGTGCAGGGGCAGGAAATCCAGCCGGTACTGGCGCGCCACCGCGGCGACGGCGAGGCCGGCGTCGGCGCGCCCCGCGCGCACCGCCAGCCCCAGGTCGGTTTCGTTCCACGCCGGGTGTTCGAGGACGTCCAGCGCGTCAAGGCGGATCCCGGCTTCCGCCAGCAGATGCACGAGCAAGATCTGGCTGCCGGCCTCCGCCTGGCGCGCCACTAAGCGCGCCTTCGTTGCCGCGAGTTCGGCAAGCGACCCGATGCCCAGGGGATTGCCCGGTGCCAGAACCAGGCCCTGTTGGCGCCAGCCCCATTGGATCAGCACCACGTCCATGCCGGCGCAGGCTTGGCGCACCGCCGCGACGTTGTAGCCGTCGCCATCGGCGCCGGGATCGTAGACATGCATCCCGCACATCACCGCCTCACCGGCGACCAGGCGCTTGAGCCCGTCCAGGCTGCCCCCCGACAGCATGGCCAGGGCGCATCCCGATTCCCTGAGGCTCCAGTCGAGGAGCGGATCGTGGCTGCCGGCGACCACCGGCGGCGGAACCGCCGGCTCCGTCCCGCCCGGGAATGCCGTGCCCCGCGCCACCCACAGGTCGATCAGATGCTTGGGAAACAGCCACTTGCCGGTGACCCGGGTGCAGGGAATGCGTTTCTGACGCACCAAGTCGTAGACCTTGCGCTCCTTGATGCGCAGGTATTCGGCGACCTCGTGGGTGTTCATCAGGTCGGGCAACGGGCTAATCCTGTATTTTTCTGCAATATACTGTATCTTTTGCCGCCGGTCTTGGAAGCGGCCGATCAAGGGAAGACAAAAAAAGCGGACAAAACCGAATACGGTCCCTAAGTATAGGGCCATGAAAGCAAGCCCCGCTCCGGGATCAACCCGGCCGGGCACCTATCCCCCCAAGGGCAATGAACAAAGAGGCGAGCGAGGAGGCGCATCCCCCATGGAACGGAACGGCAAGCAGGTCCTGATCTGCGATTGCGAGGGCACCGTGCCCCTCGACGGCAAGGCCCTGGCCAAGGCACTGGACGGCAAGGACCTGACGGTCAACCACCAGCTCTGCCGCGCCCAGCTCGACAACTTCCGCAAGGCCGGCGGCGCCGGAGCACCGGTGCTGGTCGCCTGCACCCAGGAGGCGCCTTTGTTCCTGGAGACCCTGGGAGACGCCGACACCGCCATCGGCTTCGTCAACATCCGCGAGCGCGCCGGCTGGTCCAAAGATGCGGCCAACGCAACCCCCAAGATCGCCGCGCTCCTGGCCGAGGCAGCGCTCGACATCCCGCCGACGCCGGCGGTGACCATGACCAGCGAGGGCACCCTTCTGGTCATCGGCAGCGGCGACGACGCCATCGACGCCGCCCGCCAACTCGCCGGGCGCCTCGACGTCACCGTGCTGCTCACCGGCGGCGCCAGGGCCGCGCCGCCGCGCCTCATGGACGTCCCCGTCTTCACCGGCACCCTCGATGGCGCCACGGGCCACCTGGGCGCCTTCGAGGTCCGCGTCGCCGGTTTCGCCCCGGCGGCACCCTCGTCCAGGGAAACCCTCGACTTCGAGGTCATGGCGCAGACCGGCACGTCCCAGTGCGACCTGATCCTGGACTTGCGTGGTGGGACGCCACTCTTCACCGCCCCGGAAAAGCGCGACGGCTACTTCAACCCCGACCCCGCCAACCCGGCGCTGGTGCAGAGGGCGCTCTTCGACCTCGCCGACATGGTGGGCGAGTTCGAGAAACCCCGCTACATCGCCTACGACGCCGGCATCTGCGCCCATTCCCGCAACGACATCGCCGGTTGCTCCAACTGCCTCGATGTCTGCCCCACCGGCGCCATAGTCGCCGAAGGCGATCACGTCGCCATCGATCCAAACGTCTGCGCCGGCTTCGGGTCCTGCGCCAGCGTCTGCCCCACCGGCGCCGCCACCTATGCCCTGCCGGCAGGCGATGCCCCGTTCCAGCGCCTGCGCACCGTGCTTGGCGTCTATCTCGACGCCGGCGGCAAGGATCCCGTGATCCTGGTCCACGACATGGGCTTCGGCAACGACATGGTCGATGCCCTCGCCCGCCATGGAAACGGCCTGCCCGCCAATGTTATCCCCTTCACCGTCAACCAGGTGACCCAGGTCGGGCTCGACTTCCTGCTTGCCGCCGCCGCCTACGGCACCGCCCGGGTGTGTTTGCTGGTATCCCCGGAAAAGGGCGATGACGCGGCCCCCCTGGCGGCACAGGCGGCCCTCGCCGAGACCATCCTCGGCGGCCTCGGCTACGCCCCGGGCCGCGTGGCCATGATCCAGGAGACCGACCCGGACGCCGTCGAGGCCCGCCTCTACGGCCTCGATCCCCTGCCCGCCATGGGCCGCGGCGACTTCCTGCCCATGGGTTCCAAGCGCGCTGT
>JAJFIG010000050.1 GCA_021775195.1 Rhodospirillales bacterium
GATCCCGGAGCCTTTGTGACCCGGCTTTATTTCAATCCCCTGGTGGCCTGGATGTGGGCCGGCGGCCTGATCATGATGCTTGGCGGCCTGATCAGCCTGTCGGACCGCCGTCATCGGGTCGGGGCACCGATGCGCCGCCGAACCCCGGCCGGCGCCGAACCCGCTGGCGCCTGAAGGGCCGTACCAGACAATGAGAAGACTGGCCTACCTTGTTCCGCTCGCCGTGTTTGCCGTGGTCGCCGTCTATCTGGCTCTGGGCCTGGGGATGGACCCCCGTTCGCTGCCCTCGGTTTTGATCAACAAACCGGTACCGGAATTCGCGCTGAAGCCGATCAAGGGTTATGAGCGGGGATTCACCAGCGAGGATTTGAAAGGGAAGATTTCCCTGGTCAATATCTTCGGCTCCTGGTGCATCGCCTGCCGTATCGAGCACCCGTTCCTGATGGAACTGAAGAAAAGGGGGACGATCCCGATTTACGGCATCGACTGGCGCGAGGAGGATCCCATCGCCGGACCGAAATGGCTGGCCCAGTTCGGCGACCCCTACACGCTGATCGGCGACGATCCCGAGAGCAAGGCGGCCATCGCTTTCGGTGTCACCGGGGCCCCCGAGACCTTCATCGTCGATGAGACCGGCACCATCCGCTACAAGCAGGTCGGCCCGATCACGGCCGACGTGTGGGAGGAGACCTTGAAGCCCCTCATCGACGAATTGCGCCGGCGGAGCAAGGCGGGATAGCCCGCCGTCGGCCGGCCGGCAAAGCTTGAGGAACGGATCAACATGCGGTTTGTCATAATTATGCTCCTCGTCGCCCTGGCGCCGATACCGGCGGCGGCGGTGAACCCGTCCGAGGTCCTTGCCGACCCGGTGCTCGAGGCCCGGGCCCGGGAGATCAGCAAGGATCTGCGCTGCCTGGTCTGCCAGAACCAGTCCATAGACGATTCCGACGCCAGCCTGGCCCGCGACCTGCGCGTCCTGGTGCGCGAGCGCCTGACCGCCGGCGATTCCAATGAGCAGGTGGTGGCCTATGTGGTCTCCCGCTACGGCGATTTCGTTCTCCTGAACCCGCCGTTCAAGGGAACCACGTACGTGCTCTGGCTGGCTCCCGCGGGGATCGCGTTGATTGGTATCGTTGCCGTGGTGGTGTTTTTCCGCCGCCGCCAGGGCGCCGCCGTGGCGCCCGCGGGCCTGAGCACTGAAGAGCAGGACCGGCTGGCGAACCTGATGGAGGACGAGGACCGGTGATCGGACTTTGGATCGGTATTGCCGTCGTAACCCTTGCGGCCGTTGCCTGGTTGCTGGTTCCGCTGGCCCGCCAGGCCGCCGCAAGCACGGCGACCCGTGCCGACTACGATCTCAGTATCTACCGGGATCAGTTGGCCGAGGTCGAGCGTGACCTAGATCGCGGCGTCCTGCCCGCCGAGCAGGCCGACGCCGCGCGCACCGAGATCAAGCGCCGGATGCTGGCGGCGACGCCCGCCGAGGCCGCGCCGTCGGAAGCGGAGTCCTCGGACGGCATCGGCGGCATCAATCGTCTGGTCATGGGCGTGATCGCCGTCGTTTTGCCGGCGGGTGCCCTGGGCTTTTACCTGCTTCAGGGGTCTCCGGACCTTCCCGGCATGCCCTTTGCCGAACGTGCGACCGAACGAGCCACGGCGGAACAGGCCTCGCCCCATCAGGATGGCACCCAGGCCCAGAATATGGAGATTCTCGTCGGCCGCCTGGCCGAGCGGCTGCTGAACAATCCGAAGGACGTGCAAGGGTGGATGTTGCTCGGCCGTTCGTACATGACCATGGGGCGTTTCGCCGATGCCGCGAACGCCTACCGGCGCGCCGTCAACCTCAACAACACCGATCTGCGGATCGGCACCAGTTATGCCGAGGCCCTGGTCCAGGCCAATGGCGGCACGGTGATGCCCGAAGCCCACCAGATATTCGCCGCCGCCCTCGACGCCGATCCCCGAAACGTCCAGGCGCGCTATTATCTGGGCGCCGAAAAGGCACAGAAGGGCGACATGCGGTCCGCCCTGCAGGATTGGGTGGATGTGGTGTCCCTTGCCCCGCCCGATGCCCCCTGGCTGCCGTCGCTCAAGAACCAGGTCGCCAGGACGGCGCAGGAACTGGGTGTCGATCTGGCGGGCATGAAACCCTCGCCGGAGCTCGGCAGCCTTCCCCATCCCGCGGCACCGCCGGCGGTGATGCCGCCCCCGGCCGCTTCGTCGGCACCTGCTCCCGACGACGCCCAGCGCAAGGCCGCCGCCGAGATGACCGATGAGGAACGCCAGGAAATGATCCGCACCATGGTCGAGCGGCTCGCCGAGCGCCTCAAGGACGAACCCGATGACCTGGAGGGCTGGCAGCGCCTGGCCCGCGCATACGAGGTCCTTGGCGAACGCGACAAGGCCAGGGAAGTCATCGCCAGGATCAAGGCGCTTCAGAACCGCTGACGGCGCCCGGGCATCCCCGCCTGCTGGAGTCGATCATTTCCTGTGCGTGCCGAAGATGGGTTCGCCGGTGATCGGGTCGAGATGCAGTTTCACCCGCCGCCCCTTGCCGTCCCAGGCATTGACTTCATAGGTGCCGTGGTCGAATTCGATCTTGGTTACGTTGGAATAGCCCCGGGCCTCGAGCTTCTTGGCGACGTCCAACAGGGTAAGGACCGGGGCCGATTTCGTGGCCCGCGGGCCGTCTCCGGTGGCCGAGCGTCCGGGCTTGGTGTCCGCCGCCGTGGCGGCGCCGGCAATGGCGAGGACCGCGATGGCGGCGAGGGCGGTTTTCCTGAACATGGCGATGTCTCCTGTTCGATGCATTGATTGACGATCCCGCCATCCTGCCATTCCCTACCTGAACCGGTACTGAGCGCCCGGTTCAGGCGCCGTTCATGTTCACCCTGTTAAATTCAGGCGACCATCCAGGGACGGGTGGGCGTGAAACGAGGGGAAATCGAGGCTATGAAAACGGCTGCAAAAACGATCCCTGTCTGGGACCTGCCGACCCGCCTGTTCCATTGGCTGCTGGTCATCTTCGTCGCCCTCGCCTGGGCGACGTCCGAGGCCGAAGGTATTCTCTTTCAGCTCCATGTCTTTGCCGGGATTGGCGTCCTGACCTTGATCGTCTTCCGTCTCTTCTGGGGGGTCGTAGGCGGCCGGTACGCCCGCTTCCGGGAATTCGTCCGTCCCTGGCCCGAGGTTCGGGGCTATGGGCGCCAATTGGCGACCCTTTCGGCGCCCCGTCACGTCGGCCACAATCCCCTGGGCGGGTGGATGGTGCTCGCCTTGCTCGGGGTCCTGGGTGGTGTCGTCATGACCGGCATGTTCGGCGCCGATGACGAGGTTGCCGGCCCCCTTGCCTATCTTCTTGCGCCGGCCTGGGCCGATGCCATGGCCGAGGTCCACGAGGCCGTCGCCACCGTCCTCGGGGCCTTGGTCGGCTTCCACCTTCTGGGTATCGTCTTCCATGCCCTGATCGAGGGCGATAATCTGACCCGGGCCATGTGGACCGGATCCAAGGTCGTTCCCGGCGAGGGTCCGCGGCTGCCGGGTGCCCGCGTCGGCCTGTGGCGGGCGGCGTTGGCGTTGAGCCTGTCGATATTCCTTGTCTGGGGAGTCGTGGCATGACTCGGTTTGCGAAACTGGCCGTGGTGGGATTCCTGTTCCTGGCGCCGGGCGCCGCGACGGCTGACGACGACGACGAAAGGGCCCGCGCCGCCATCCGTGCCGGCGACATCGTGCCCCTGGTGCAGGTTTTAACGAAGGTCGAATCCCTGTATGAAGGAGATATCCTCGAGGTCGAACTTGAGGATGAGGACGATGACCGGCGCGGTGACGGAAAGGGCGCCGGGTTCGTCTATGAAATCAAGTTGCTGACTCCCCGGGGCAACGTCCTCAAGCTGGAGTTGGACGCCAAGACCCTGGAGGTCCTGAAGGTCAAGGGACGCGGCGCCGAAGGCGCCCGCCGGCGCTAGAATACATCCCGGTCGAATGGTTCCAGTTAACCGGATTATGCCCTAATGCGGATACTCGTCGTCGAGGACGACCATCGCCTCGCCCAGCAGATCGGTACCGCCCTTCGCGGCGCCGACTATACGGTCGACCTGGCCCACGACGGCGCGGAGGGCCATTTTCTCGGCGACACCGAGCCCTACGACGCCGTCGTCCTCGACCTGGGCCTGCCCGAAATCGATGGCCTGACGGTTCTCAACCGCTGGCGCCGTGCCGGACGCGCCATGCCGGTGTTGATCCTCACAGCCCGCGAAACCTGGACCGAGAAGGTTTCCGGCTTCGACGCCGGCGCCGACGACTACCTGACCAAGCCCTTTCACATGGAGGAACTGCTGGCCCGGCTGCGGGCCCTCATCCGCCGCGCCGCCGGGCACGCAACCCCGGTCCTGGAATGTGGCGCCGTGACCCTCGACACCCGCGCCGGCAAGGTCGCCGTCGAC
>JAJFIG010000491.1 GCA_021775195.1 Rhodospirillales bacterium
TTTTCTTTTTGGGTCCGTGCCCGCCTGTTGCCGCGCCGGGTGACATGGTGGGCGAGAGTGGGGACAACACGTCGGGGTAGCCGCGCGATCAGGGTATTTCGTAAACTGTCGCTGTAATTCAGCCAGGAGATGAAAAATGCCTGAACCCGTGGTCCTGAGCGAGGTGGACGCTCGCGGTGTCGCCACCGTCACCCTCAACCGGCCGGAAGTGAATAACGCCTATAACGGTGAGATGATCCAGGCGCTGCTGGACGGCGGGGCGCAGCTGGCCGCCGATGACAGCGTGCGCCTTATCGTGCTGCGCGGAAACGGGCGGCATTTTCAGGCCGGCGCCGACCTCAACTGGCTCAATGAGGTGTCGGCGCGATCCGAGGAAGACAATCTCGCGGTTTCGCAACGGACCACCGATGCCGTCCGGTTCCTGGACATCTGCCCGAAACCGACGATCGCCCTTGTGCATGGCGGCTGTTTCGGTGGCGGGACCGGCATCGTCGCCGCCTGCGATATCGTCATCGCCTCCATGGACGCCCTGTTCTCCATCGCCGAGGTTCGCTGGGGCCTGCATGCGGGCCCGATCCTGCCGCAGCTGGGCGCCGCCATGGGGGTCCGCAATGTTCGCCGTTTCGCCATCACGGGTGAGCGGTTCGGCGCGATGCGGGCCCGGGAACTGGGGCTGGTGCATGAGGTTTGTGAAGAGGGCAAGCTGGATGAGACCGCCGCGCCGATCATCGACACCATCCTGAAGAACGGCCCCAACGGCATCGCCGATACCAAACGCATCATCTTCGAGTCCGCCGGGTTGGCCATCGACGATGAAACGGCGGCGGAACTGGCGCGCGACCACGCCCGCAAGCGCCTGAGCGACGAAGCCCGGGAAGGATTGGCCAGCTTCCGCGAAAAACGCGAAGCCTCCTGGTATCCCGGAGAGGGATGACCGTTGGAAGTGCGGTGACAGGGCGGTAATCCCCTCACCCATCCCGAAAGGCGAAGAGGACGGACCGGTCGGCCTTGGGGTCGAGGCGGGTCAGGCCGAGGTCGCGGGCGGTGTCGAGGGCGTCGCGGTATTCGGCGGCGGTGAGGCGGCGGGTCAGCTCGGGGTATTCGTCGGCGCGGTAGCAGGGCCGGTACTGGTCCATGAGGTTGATGAAGGTCGCGGTGGAGATCTCGGAGGCCAGGAATTTCAGCACCTCCGGGGTTCCGGAAATGCCGCCGGGCAGGACCAGGTGGCGGACCAGCAGGCCACGGCGGGCGATGCCGTCGTCGCCGGTCACCAGGTCGCCGACCTGGGCATGCATTCGGCACACGGCGGCGCGGTTGACCTCGGCATAATCGCGGACCTTGGAATAGCGCCGGGCCAGGGTGCTGGAGCCGTACTTCAGGTCCGGCATGTAGATGTCGACGACGCCGTCGAGAAGGTCCAGGGCCTCGGGGCTGTCGTAGCCGCCGGTGTTGTAGACCAGGGGCAGGCGCAGGCCGTCCCCGGCGGCGATGACCAGGGCGTCGAGGACCTGGGCGACGACGTGGCTGGGGCTGACCAGGTTGATGTTGTGACAGCCCATGGTTTGCAGCCTGAGCATGGCGGCGGCAAGTTCGGTGGCCTCCATGGCGCTCCCTTCGCCGCGCCAGCTGATGGGCCAGTTCTGGCAGAATACGCAGCGCAGGTTGCACCATGAGAAGAACACCGTCCCCGAGCCCCGCCAGCCGGTGAGGCAGCTTTCCTCGCCCATGTGGGGGCCGAGGGAACTGACCACGGCCCGGACGCCGGTGCGGCAAACGGCGCCGGTGATGCCCCGGGTGCGGTCGACGCGGCAATAGCGGGCGCAGAGATCGCAATCGGTGAGATGGCGGCGGGCGCGTTCGGCCCTGTCCGCCAGCGCCCCGGGCGGAAGGCGGAGGTAGGCGGGGACGAAGTCAGGCTCGCGGGTATCGCTCATGATGGAGGCTCCGGCTGCCCTGCCCGTTCATGGTGACGGGTCCGGGGCGCCCGATCAATGGGCATGGGTTGCGGACGCACGGACGTCCGGCGCCCGGACCATGCTGGACGCGCCCCGGCCGGGGAGCTATAAGACGTTTGAACTTGGTACCGGGGCGCGGCGTGAAAATGCCCCCCGGCACATACACTCCAGGCAATGTCCGACAGTCCGGTATACCGTGAAAGGTTGATCAAATGACGACGATTCTTGACCACATCGGGAACACGCCCCTGCTCAAGCTGAACCATGTCACGGAAGACCTGGGGGTGGATATCTTCGTCAAATGCGAGTTCACCAATCCCGGCGGCAGCATCAAGGACCGGATGGCGCTGTGCATGATCGAGGAGGCGGAGAAGCGCGGCGACCTCAAGCCCGGCGGTACCATCGTCGACCAGTCGACCGGGAATACGGGGCCGGCGTTGTCCTTCGTCGGCAACGTCAAGGGGTACAAGGTCCAGATCTTCCTGCCGGCGCAGCTTTCCAGCGCCTACAACTCGGCCGACCGGATCCGGATTGCCCGGCTCTATGGCGCCAACGTGACGCCGATCGACCTGAACGAGTTCATGGAAGACGCCGACAAGCTGCAGGGGGTGGAACGGGCCGCCTCCTTCGTCGCCATCCGCATGAAACAATGCCACGACCTGCAACAGAACGACCCGTCGAACTGGTGGGCCAACCAGTTGTGCAACGTCGACAACACGCGGGCGCACCGGGAAAACACCGGGCGCGAGATCCTCGAGCAGATGGACGGACGGATCGACGGCTGGGTGGCGTCGGTGGGGACCGGCGGCACGCTGCTCGGCGTCACCCAGGCGCTGAAGGAGGAATATCCCGACCTGAAGGTCGCCGGCGTGGTGCCGACGGATGATCCGCGCATCGAATGGGTGCGCTCGCGGGCGGTTCACAAGGCACTGAAGAAATTCGGCGGACCCGACCTCAGGTTCCTGATCGAGGACGTTCTCGAAGGCGAGGTCATGGACCAGGAAATCACCATCGAAAACGCCGACGCCAAGAACATGGCCGACCGGCTGTGCCAGGAAGAGGGTCTCTACTGCGGCATGTCATCGGGCGCCAACGTCTGCGCCGCCATCAAGATGGCGAAGACGATGGAGAAAGGATCCAGGATCGTCACCGTCATCGTCGACAGGCGGGACCGCTATGCCGCCGAGTATCCCAACGAACATTACGTGGTCTAGATGCCCTTATCCAAAGCCGCCCTGCGCAAGCATATCCACACCCGCCACATCGAGTGCCGGGGCTTCGAGCGGGACGACGGGTTGTGGGATATCGAAGGATCCCTGATCGATACCAAGACCTATTCCTTCGCCAACAGGGACCGGGACGGGATCAGCAGCGGCGAGGCCATC
>JAJFIG010000492.1 GCA_021775195.1 Rhodospirillales bacterium
AGTCTCGCGGTGTTCGGATTCAACCTCTTCGGCGATGCGCTCCGCGACATCCTCGATCCCAAGCTGCGCGCCCAGTAAAAACTAGCCCGCATTTCTCATGAAGACGCCGGCCCCTTGCCGGGGCGCCGGGTATTACTCGCCCGGGGTCGGCAGGACCGTCTTGGCAATGCCGGCGTCCAGGGCCTCGTAGTCGTGATAGCCGATCACCTCGTAGAGCTCGCCCCGGGTCAGCATGCGGTTGGTCAGGCCCTCGGTGCTGCCGTGATCCTGGATGTGGGCGTAGAGCTCTTCCAGGGCGCGGCCCGCCATCCGCATGGACGTCGCCGGCCAGATGACGATGTCGAAGCCGAAGTCCTCGAATTCCTGGGCGGTGAAGAAGGGCGTGCGCCCGAACTCGGTCATGTTGGCCATCAGGGGCACATCGAAGGCCTCGCCGAAGGCGCGGAAATCCGCTTCCGAGACCAGGGCGTCGGCGAAGATGATATCGGCGCCGGCCTCGGCGTAGAGCCGCGCTCGCGCGATGGCGGCCTCGACCCCTTCGACGGCGGCGGCATCGGTGCGGGCGATGATCCGTAAGTGCGAGCGCGCCCGCCGGGCCGCCGCCACCTTCGCCGCCATCTCTTCCGGCGCCACCAGCCGCTTGTCGTTCAGGTGGCCGCATTTCTTGGGCAGCATCTGGTCCTCGATCTGCACCGCCGCGGCGCCCGCCGTTTCCAGCTCACGCACCGTGCGCATGACGTTGAGCACTTCGCCGTAGCCCGTGTCGCCGTCGACGATCAGCGGCAGGCCGGTGGCGCGGTACACGATGCGGGTGAAGAAACAGAGCTCCTCGACGGTCATCATGCCCAGGTCCGGATAGGCCATGCTGGCGGTCAGGGCGCCGCCGGAAATGTAGAGGGCCTCGAACCCGGCCTTCTTGGCCAGCTGCCCGGCGAGCCCGTTGTGGGCCCCCGGCACCCCCAGGATCCGGGGCCGCTGCAACAGCTCCCAGAGCCGGTCGCCCGCCGGTTTCTGGTCCCGTCCGTTGCCTTCCAACCAGGTCATGTCCCGCATCCCTTCATCCTGTAAACTGTGCCGTCACGTTATCTTAAACCAAAGGCCCGCGATGATCGATTTCTACGCCTGGTACACGTCCAACGCCCGCAAGGTCCTGATCTTCCTGGAGGAGGCGGGTCTCGCCTACACCACCCACATCGTCGATATCGGCCGTGGCGATCAGTTCACGCCCGAGTTCCTCGCCATTAGCCCCAACAACAAGATCCCCGCCATCGTCGACCAGGACGGTCCCGGCAGGGAACCCTACCCGGTGTTCGAATCCGGTGCCATCCTGCTCTATCTCGCCGAGAAGACCGGCCGTTTCCTGCCCACCGATCCCCGTGGCCGCCACGACGTCGTCCAGTGGCTGATGTTCCAGATGGGCGGCGTCGGCCCCATGTTCGGCCAGTGCAACCATTTCAGCCGTTACGCCCGCGAGACCATCCCCTACGCCGTCGAACGCTACACCAACGAATGCCGGCGCCTCTACGCCGTCCTCGACAAGCGCCTCGCCGGCCGGGACTTCGTTGCCGGCGACTATTCCATCGCCGACATGGCGCTGTTCCCCTGGGTTCGCACCTTCGATTGGCGCGGCCAGGACCCGGACCAGGTCCCCAACGTCAAGCGTTGGGTCGAGCGCATCGCCGCCCGCCCGGCGGTGGACCGGGCGCTGGCCGCCCTCGCCAAGAGCCCCCGCTCCGGTCCCATCGACGAGGCGCACTGGGAGAACATGTACGGCGCCACCCAGTACCGGCGTCGGTGAGTAATACGGGCTAACGCTTGCGGTTGAGGAATCGGTTCAGGTAGACGCCGGGCTCGTCGTTGCGGAAGGCCCGGGCGAAGGTGGCGACGCCGGCCTCGATGGCCTCCGCCGGCATCAGTCCCTCCCACTGGCGCATCAGCTCCTTCTGTGCCCGGATGGCCCTGGGCCCGGCGGCGCAAATGGAGGCGGCAACGGCCGCCACGGCGGCGTCCAGTTCTTCCGCTGTCGTCACCTCTTCCACCAGGCCC
The DNA here is from genome assembly GCA_021775195.1 of Rhodospirillales bacterium. Classification (GTDB taxonomy): domain Bacteria; phylum Pseudomonadota; class Alphaproteobacteria; order Rhodospirillales; family 2-02-FULL-58-16; genus JAJFIG01. Next base: position 2,047 of record JAJFIG010000492.1, read on the forward strand.
CAGTCGTACGCCTTCGCCGCGTCGATGATGTCGCCGGTATAGAGCAGCCGGCTCGTCCGCCCCCAGCCGATCAGGCGCGGCAGCAATGCCGCCTCGATCACCGACGGCAGGCCGACCCGGACCTCGGGCATGCCGAAGACCGCGGTGTCGTCGGCGAGGCGCAGGTCGCAGGCCGCCGCCACCTCCAGCCCGGCGCCCAGGCAGTAGCCCCTGATGCGGGCGATCACCGGCACCGGCAGCGCCCGGATGGCGGCGCAAACCCCGTGCAGGGTAGTGATGAAGACCGTGGCCGTCTCCGGCGTCAGGCCCGCCATCTCGCCGATGTCGGCACCGCCGATGAAGGCCCGTTCCCCGGCCCCGGTCAGGACCACCGCGCGCAAGGCCTCGTCCCCCGCCAGCTCCCTGAGGGTGCCGGTGAGCTCGTCCATGGCGCTGCCGCCGATGACATTCAGCTTGGCGGTATTGTCGACGGTGAGGGTGGCGATGCGCCCGTCGCCCTTGTCGTCGATGTCGCAGCGGATGTCGGTCATGGTCCGGATCGCGGTTCAATGGGGCCGGCCGGCACTATAGCACAGCCCTGCCGTCCCCGGCCGGCCGAACGGTGGCCTGCCCGCATGGTTCACGTGGGTAAAAATTGGGAAACCACCTGCGACTATCGAGGCCAGACCGGGCGGATCATTTCCGCCCCCTATTTTGTAACTTCGATTTCACAAACATGTCTCATGTTCAAACCACCAACGATCCTCACATCGGTCGGCTCGATAACACTGAAGCCGAAATTGAAGCCGGGAGACGCCAAGTAGACTCGCCCCCGATGGTAGAACGCGTCATAGGGAGACCCACTGTGTACACGAAGGTCCCGGCTGGCCTTTGGCTGATCCCGCTCCAGGACGTGATATGTCCAGGCATAGACCAGACGTGGCTCGGGGTAGGCGCTCGGCCATTTGTTGTATCCGTAACGATAGACGGTCTCGGCGACACCATCGTGATTGAGATCCATGCGGGTCCGCCCGAGGCCGATGTCGCCCTTTTGGGCGCGGGCCAGCACGTCCGGCTTCACTTCCTGCCAGATAGCGTCCTGCACTTCCTTGGTCTTTCGGTTTAGCCGATCCTTGTTGCGGATGGTGACCTCGCGAAGCACGTCTTCGTGCTCCTTTGGGTCGAGCGCTTCCCAGGTGATTTTTCGGAAATCCTTGAACCGCGGATCAATCGGCACCTCGATAGGAGGCTCCTTGAAAAGCGTCGGGAACGACCGGAGGTTCTCCGTAAACTCCCGGCATATTTGATAGCGGGCTCCTTTCGCGATCTTGAGCTCGACCGCCGACGCGGGCCCAGACGACGCGGCGTTGAAAACAAGGGTCAGAAAAACGGCCAGGCAGAGCCGCCGGAGAAGTCGCGCAACCGTCGGCGTCCATGGCGGCATTTCGCTGCACATTAGTTCTGCTTCCTGACCTGAAGTTTCGATGTCATGAATGTGTCTGGTAAACGGGCCGTGGACATGCCCCATTAATAATTTCATACGATGAAATCATGACAATTATATGGTGTGCCGTCAAACAGCAACATTGCGCCCGGCCGTCCGGCTAAACGGTTGTCGGCGGGGCCGCTATCTGGGAAACTCGGGGCCATAAGAAACCGATCCGGGCGCCGCCGTTGGATTGCCGCGGCGCCCGTTCGCATGGGAGGGGAAAATCCGGTCATGGTCACCCGTGTCGCCATTCTCGATGACTATCCCAACGTCGCCCTGGACTGCGCCGACTGGCGCAGCCTGCCTGACGGCGTTGAGATCACCGTGTTCAACGACTTCATCGACGGCGAGGACGCTGTCGCCGAGGCCCTGGCCGGGTTCCAGGTTGCCGTCGCCATGCGCGAACGCACGCGCTTTCCCGCCTCCCTCATCGCCCGCCTGCCCGATCTCAAGTTCCTGGTCACCACCGGCATGCGCAACCTCGCCATCGACATGGACGCCGCCCGCGACGCCGGAATTACCGTTTGCGGCACGGGGCTGATGCCCTATCCCGCCTTCGAGCATGCCTGGGCCCTGATCATGGGCCTGACCAAGAAGATCTCCCGCGAGGACCAGGCCATGCACGCCGGCGGCTGGCAGGTCGACTTCTGCGACGGCCTGCGCGGCAGGACACTCGGCGTCCTCGGCCTCGGCAAGCTCGGCTCCCAGGCCGCCGCCATCGGCCTCGCCTTCGGCATGAAGGTGATCGCCTGGAGCCAGAACCTTACCGACGCCCGAGCCGCCGAATGCGGCGTCGTCCGGGTCTACAGGGAAAGCCTGTTCCGCGATTCCGACATCATCACCATTCACCTGTTGCTCGGTGACCGCACCCGGGGCCTTGTCGGGGCGCCGGAGGTGGCCCGGATGAAGCCCACCGCCGACCTGGTCAA
>JAJFIG010000493.1 GCA_021775195.1 Rhodospirillales bacterium
CGCCGCACCGTCTATCCGGGGCTCGGCACGGTCCAGCGCATCTTGGCCCTTCTCGACCGCGCTTATGTTGACCAGGGGACCACCGGGCCTGCGCGTTTCATCCAGGCGAGCAACGCCGGCTTCCGTGGTGACTTCCTCAGGGCCCATCCCCTGCCCAGTTCTATCGGCGCCTTCAGCGGGCGCCTTTACTGCGAGGCGATTCGCCGCGAGGGCGCGCGTTTTCTTTTTGAGCCCGGCATGCGCGTCGTTCACGAGTACGAAGGCTGGCCCATGGAAAAGGATATCCGCCGCAACAAGGGCTACGAGGCAATCGCCGCCCGGCGCATCAACCCTGCCATTCACCATTCCTAGGTGACCCGCCTGGGCTACGCCGCCATCCCCATCATTCTCGGCTACCGGTTCGAGCTCGGCTGGACACGATGCTGCCGCTTGGGGCCGCACTACGGTGTCGCCTGGTATGAGGTCCCGGCCGGCCTGGTGCTTTCGGCGGTCCTGCACACCTTCGAAGTACCCGGCATGATCGACGCCATCCGCGGCCGGCCCCTGGAAAACACGGCCTACCGCTGAAGCATCAAACCATGTGGTCCCTGAGCGCGGTCCAGTTTTCATAGAACCGGAACGTATCTTCCACCACCGACGACAGTGCCGGGTCGTTGTCCTTGAAGATAAGGCTCTCCCGCGGCGAAAGAACGCGGAAATCATCGCCAAGGGCCGCGGTGAGGCGCCCGCCAAAGTCGGTCAGGCCGGAAAAGCTTGGCCGGTTCCTTTGCGCTTCGTGCCAGACCCCATCCAACCAGTCATAATCGTTGAGCAGATGCGGCGGCACGGTTCCGCCAAGCACCCCGTCCGTCCCCCAAAGGGCGCCGGCGACGACCCAAAGCCCGTTCTCGACATCGCTGCCAACGCTGCACCAGACCCGTCTTTGGTGGGCGAGGTCATGGCGGTCGGGATGATCCAGAAGCCTCGCGGTCAGCTTCATCCCCTCGCGCAGTCCGGCGCGGAAGGCCTGGCGCGGGGAGCCGTTGATGGCGGTGGTGCTCCAGACCTCGGAGAATTCCAGGAAGCGGTCGTCCCAGAGGAAGTCGACGTTGCCCCCTTCCCGGGCCTGGTTCTCGTCGGTCGCATGCCGCAATGCGTAGGCACGTGAAAAGATCTTAACTCCGCCATACCCGGAGACCAGACCGTTGACCGCGTTCCGCGAGCGGAACATCAGTGACTGTTTGCCGGCGAACGCCGCCGTAAGGTCGATAACGGCATCCCAGAAATTCGGCAGAACCACGGTGTCGGCATCGATCAACACGAAGCGCTCAGTAACCGCCGCCTCGGCCGCCGCCAGATGGGCAGCCCCCAGGCCCTTGACCCCGTCGATGCGCGTCGCATCGGGCCGCAGGCATCTTAGGTCGGCCCAGTTGCTGTCCGCGTTGGGTTCGTCGAAGGACAGGAACACAACGTCCAGATCGCTGGTCGCGAAACGGTGCCGGCCTGCGATTTCGGTCTGGTCGTCCGATGACGTCATGGGATGCGTCTCCCTACGGCCCACGCGGCGCCCGGCCAGAGCTCTATCCAACGTCGATTTGTAACGGATTTCTCGGATTCGGCAAACAACCCCCGCACCTGATCGTGGGACGGTGGGGTCTGGCATTTCACGGGTATTCCGTATAGGAACGGAGACGTGACACCCCTTTGATCCGCGAGGGAACCCGCACACCGGTGTTTACGCTCAAACCCAAGATTTCGGGAAACGTCTGGCCGGTTATTCCCGACGGCCTCGGCGCCCGGATGCTGGCCGTGCTTCGACAGCTCGAGGACAGCCAGTGGCTCGACCCCGATGCCCTGCGCCAACGTCAGTTCGACCAGCTTCGGACAGTTCTTGCCTTCGCCCACAAGACAATACCCTTCTACCGCGACCGCCTGGACGCCGCCGGCATCAGCCCTGGGGTCGACCTTACCCCCGAATCCTGGGAACGCCTGCCGCTACTGACCCGTGAAGACATCCAGGATGCCGGGCCCTCCCTGCGCGCCGAGCGCATGCCCCGCAACCACGGCAAGCCCACCCCGATCACCACCTCGGGGTCCACCGGCAAGCCGATCACCGCCTACGGCACCGAGGTTACAGGCTTCTTCTGGTGCGCCTTTACCATCCGCGAGCATTGCTGGCATGACCGTGATTTCTCAGGCACCCTGGCGGCGATCCGTCATTTCCGCCAGCGGACCGCGGCCTACCCGGAGGGTCTGGATTCGCCCAGTTGGGGCAATTCGACGGCCATGGTGACGACCACCGGACCGGCGTTCATGCTGAGCGTCCACACCCCCGCCTCACAGCAGGCGGAATGGCTGGCGCGCCGCAACCCGGACTACCTGATCACTTTTCCCTCCAACCTGCCGCCCCTGGCCAGGTATTGCCGGGACAACGCGATCCACATCCCCAACCTGCGCCAGGTATGCACCCTGGGCGAGGTGTTGCAGCCGGAGGCCCGGTCCCTGTGCCGCGAGGCCTGGGATATCGGGGTCAAGGACATTTACAGTAGCCAGGAGGTCGGCTACCTGGCCCTTCAATGTCCCGACCACGAGCACTATCACGTGCAGTCGGAGAACGTCCTGCTGGAGATTCTGGACGACGACGGCCGGCCGTGCGCGCCCGGACAGACCGGCCGGGTGGTGGTCACCTCGCTCCACAACTTCGCCATGCCGCTCCTGCGTTACGACCTCGGCGACTACGCGGAAGTCGGCGACGCCTGTCCCTGCGGCCGGGGACTGCCGGTCCTGAAGCAAATCAATGGCCGTGTTCGAAATCTCCTGACCTTGCCCACCGGCGAGCAGCGCTGGCCCATTTTCGGAGAAGGAAACTTCAACGAGATCGCCCCGATTCGCCAGTACCAGATTGTCCAGAAAAGTCTGGAGACTATCGAGGTGCGCCTGGTCGCGCTCACGGACCTTGACGACGACCAGGAGGAGCGCCTGAGGTCCGTGATCCTCGACAGCCTGGGACATCCGTTCACGCTGGTATTTTCCTATCTGGACGACATCCCGCGCACTGCCAGCGGTAAATTCGAGGACTTCCGTTCGGAAATCGGGACCTAGGCGAGTCCCGTCACGCGCCGTTGAAGACGACCGATGGGTTGAACCCGGCCTTGACGATACTGCGCTTCATTACCCCGCCCAGGTCGACGAGGTCGGCCCGGTTACCAACCGAGTCCAGCAAATGGGTCCGGACGTCGCGACACCAGTCTGCCGGTGACCGCGACAAGAATCGGTCCCAGTCGATCTTCATCCGGAGGCTTTCCTTCCCTCCGTCCACATCCGCTTCCACCCCCCCGGAAAACCCGTTGCGTTGGGCAACGAGTCCCTCCACCAGGCGGCGCAGTTCCGATGGCTCATAGCGATAGCGTTCGCAGTCGGCGACTCGGAAGTTGTCGTCCCGCCAGTCCGGAACTGCCCAGCGGTCAAGGTCGATGTCTCCGACCGTGAACGGTTCGTGGGTGGCCCCGATGGCGGGAGCATAGACGTTGACCGGAATCCGGAAAGGGTCAGCCAACAGATCCCGGGCGGCGCAATAATCCGTGGCGATCACGGTCTTACCCAGGTCATAGGCCTCCAGAACCACCCGGCCACAGGACTCGTAGCTCGACATGCTGGGGAAGAGCACGATGTCGACGTCTTCCATGACCCCCAGCGCCCGGGAATGCGATACTTCACCATGATAGGTCAAGGTGACGCCCAGAGCCTCCACGTCCTGGCCCAGCGATTCCATTAGGCCGGTTTCGACGCAGGTCCCGCAAAGATCTAGGCTGGCGAGCGGCCATCCGGCATCCCTGAGGCGGGCGAGGATGGCGGGGACATGCCCCAGTCCCTTGTCCGAACTCAAGCGGCTGAAAAACCCGAACCGCAGGCCCCGGCCCACGGGCGACAGGGATTTC
>JAJFIG010000494.1 GCA_021775195.1 Rhodospirillales bacterium
GGTCGCCGCCTCCACCGAGGCCGGGTTCATCACCGGCGCCATGGCACCGCGAAGCTGGTTCTCGATCCCCTTGGGCAGTCCCTTTGCCTTGATGGCGGCCATCAGGGTCTCGAACGTGTGCCGTCCGTGGGCGGCGACGGCGTCCGTGTTTTCCAATCCCTCCACGGCGCCGGAAGCGTCGGTCCGCAAATCCAGGTGCAGGCCCTCGTTCCGGTTCGCCAGATCCCGGACCCAGGGCTCGACCACGAGGGTGCTATCGAGGGCCGTCCTGCCAAAAGTCCAGCGGATCAAGAAACCATCCGCCAGCTTGCGGACCACCTCGACGTCGATGACCGTCCGGCTGCGAACAACCTGCTTGCGCTCGTCGTTGACGAATTGCTCCTTCTCCTTGAGCAACTCCATCCGGTGCCGCTCGCCGACCTCCCGCACGACGGGAAGCTGGACCACCTCCTGCTGATTTTGGGCAAACCCGTCCACCGGCCATAACGCCAGCACCGCCATGGCGGCGTAAAGCCGCGCCCCGTCCCGTAATTTCATGGTTCCATCCCCTCGCGTCGTCTCGCCGCCCGTGGCAGCGTTCGATTATTCCAGCCGCCGGTTTCGGTTTCCACGCCCAAATACGATTAATTTCTTAGATTTCCCCCCGCAGACGCCGTTTTTCACGGAAAACAACGAATTCACCTGGCTTATCGGTTCCCGGGCACGTCCAATCCATCTTCTCCAGCCCTGCCCGGAACCCGGCCGGCATCGTCGCCGTCAAACCCGGCAACCAGTCGCCCGGCCTCGGCGACCTGAGCCGACGTCATCGCCGCCGCGACCACGTCCCGGTGCCCGGCGGCCATCTCCCATCCCCCGGACGCCGCCAGGCTCAGCCAGTACAGGGCCTGGACGGAATCCCGGAGAACCCCGTGGCCATCGGCGTACAGGATACCGAGTTGATAGCAGGCGCTGGCGTGGCCCTGGGCCGCGGCCAGGCCGTACCAGCGGGCGGCCTCGGCGTCGTCCCTGGGGACGCCATGGCCATCATCAGTGGCCGCCCCGTCCCGGGCATCGTCGTGGAGAAGCCCGAGGGTGAACTGAGCCTCGGCGTCGCCCTTCCCGGCGGCGGCCCGATACCACCGCACCGCCTCGGCGTCGTCCTGGTCCACGCCCCGGCCCGTATCGAGCATGAGGGCAAAACCGGCCTGGGCCCCGGAGTGGCCCTGTTCGGCGGCCAGGCGGTACCAGTGGGCGGCCGCCCCATCGTCCTGAGGCACACCCCGGCCCAGGAGGAACATGCGCCCGAGGTTGAACCGGGCCGTGGCGTCGCCCCGCCGGGCTAGTTGCTCCATGATCCGGAACGAGCCGGAATAGTCACCCCCTTCATAGGCGGCGATCGCTTTCTGAAACAGGGCCCTGGTCGTCACCCGATCATTTTCCCGCCTGCCCCCGCCACACCGCCGCGGCGGCTTGGCCTTGTGTCGCGCCGTCCTTCAAACATGGTACCTTCTTCCGACGGGGACCGGAGGTCCCGGCGATTGATCCGTCATTCTGGACGATTATGAGATCGACAAGGCAATTTTTCCAGCCGGCGCTGACGCGGACTCTCGTCTCCATGCTGCTGTTCGTGGCGTTGAGCGCGGCGGCCCCGCCAACCAACACCCCCCATGGTGTCGTCGCCGGGGTCCGGGACGGGACCGCGATCGTCGTCCTCCGCGGCCCCGTGGCGCCCCGGCCCGGTGATCGGGTCCGCCAGGGGCAGCCGGGTCCAACCGACCCGCCCTTCGGAATCACGGTGTCCATCGCCGGCAATCAGGTCACCGTACGCCAAAGCGACCCGGCGCGTCCTCTGGGCGCCGACCGCGAAGCCTTTTTCGAGACCGCGGCCCCGGCACCCCGCCTCGACCGCCACCTCGGGAACCCCGAACCCGTCCGCTTTCCCCTGCCGGCGGCTCTCGGCACCGAGCAGGACCTGATCCGCGCCGCCACCAGCGGCGATGCGGCAACCGCCCGCATCGCCATGGGCCGGCCGATCAACGTCGACGCCCTCGGCAGCCGCGGCGGCTGGCCCCTGGCCATCGCCGCCCAGCGCCGCCACATCGACATCGTCCGCGACCTGCTCGACCATCACGCCGATCCCAACCTCATCGACCGCAAGACCGGGCTCACCGCCCTCAAGATCGCCGCCAGCTGGGGCCGGGCCGGGGTCGCCCGCCTGCTCCTCGGCCACGGCGCCGCGGTCGACTACGCCGGTCCCCCGGGCGAGCCCTGGAACAAGGCATGGACGCCCCTCCATCACGCCGCCTCCGGCGACCACATGGAGACCGTGGAGGTCCTGCTAACCGTTGACGCCCGCGTTGATGGCGTTGACGGCGAGGGCGCGACGCCCCTGATGCGCGCCGCCGAGAACGGCGCCTTCCGCGCCGCCCGGCGCCTGCTCGCCAAGGGCGCCGATGTCGGCCACCGGTCCCGCTCCGGCGTCACCCCGCTGATGCTTGCCGCCACCGCCGACAGCCTGGCGACCCTGGGCCTGCTGATCAAAAAGGGCGCCGGGATCGACGCCCGCATCCCCGAGGGCAGCGTCCTGCCCCGGCGCCTGTGGGGGGCGACGGCGCTGATGTTCGCCGCCGAGCGCGGACGCCACGCCGACGAGGTCGCCTTCCTCATCCTCGCCGGGGCGGAACCCGACCTCCGGTCCCGGGACGGCGAAACCGCCTACGATTTCACCGCCCGCGCCCCCGACACCTGGGCCCGGGAGATCCTCGCCCCGTCCGTCAACCCCATTGCCGCGGCGTGGCACACGATGAAGGTCCGGGCCGGCTTCGATGCCTACAATGGCGATCCCCAGGACCTGCGCGCCATCCTCGGCCTCGGCATCCCGGCGAACCTGATCACCGATACCGGGCGCACCCTGCTCGGCCTCGCCACCGCCGCCGGCAACCGGGCGGCGATGGCGGTACTCCAGGACATGGGGGCCAACCCCAACCTCGCCAACAGGGCCGGCGACACCCCGCTCCACATCGCCGCCGCCGCCGGCCACCTCGAGGCCTTCGTCCAGCTCCTCGCCGATGGCGGCGATCCGGACCTGAGAAACGGCTCCGGGCTCCTCCCCCGCCAACTGGTGCCGCCCTCCCGGCGCCCCGCCTTCATCACCGCCCTGGAAAAGGCGGCCAAGGGGTTATGACGGCGGCGCCCCTCCGCCCCTGTCGGAATTCCTTACACCCTGATTGGCGGAAAACCTGGAATCGTTTCAGTATTCGCCACAGGTGTCGGAAATCTTTACACCTTTTTTGAGAACGAACCGGGAATTGTGTCGGATTTCTTTACAGGTCCGGTGGCGGCCCGAATTCGGCCCCGCCCAAGCCCTTGTAATTGAACGATACCCAAACTTGGCACGGTTCTTGCTTGGATTTCTGCTCGTGCCGAAGAACCGGCAGCCGCGCCTCGACTCGGGGGGAAACCGAAATTTTGAGGCATCGAAGCAGCCGGCGGTGGCGCCCGGGCGGCGATGATGTCGCCCGAATGTCGAAACGCAAGTGAGGTAATTAAGAAAATGAACTTCTGGAGTCGTAAATTTCTACCCCTGTCGGTCCTGCTCCTATCAATGAGCGCCGGACAGGCATTCGCCGGCGTCGTTCTTTCCCCGAACGCCGTCATCAACAATTCCCTGGGCGAGTTCAATGCCGGGCTCGGGGTCAACAACCTGCTCGATCAGTCCGGGCTGTCGGCACCCTACGTCAGCGGGGTTACCGATTTCACCGCCTATACCGGCGCCGGCCCGACCCACGCCGGTAACGCCGATCCGGGGGGCATCCCCTTCGCTAGCCCCAGTGGCGTCACGTCCGGCATCATCGATTTCGACCTGGGGGCGGTCTTCAACCTCAGCCACTTCATCCTTTGGGGTGATGACACCCTGGGCAGCGGTGACGGAACACCCAGGAATTTCTCCCTCGCCGGTGCGCTGGTTTCGGACTTTTCCTCATCCACGTCCCTGGGCGGTTTCACCAGCGCCGCCACCACCGGCGCGCCGATCCCGGGACAGGTCTTTTCCTTCGCCCCGACCATGGCACGGTTCGTCCGCTTCCAGATCAGCAACGTCCACGGCTCGCCGCCCAACGTCAACATCGGCGAGGTCGCCTTCGGCGATACCACCGTGGCCACGACCGTTCCCGAACCGGGGACACTTACGGTCCTCGGTCTCGGCCTCGCCGGTCTCGGTGTGATACGCCGCCGCAAGCGCGCCTGACGCCATCCGGACACGACAAAGGCCCCGACGGCGGTGCCGTCGGGGCCTTTTGTTTGTGCCCGGCTCTTGGCGCCGGTGACGCCTGTTCAGGCGGCCTGGAACTGCTGCGCCTTCTTCAGGTTCGCGGCAACGGTAGCCTGGACCGGCTTGAGAACGTCCTTGGCGACCGTCTGCGTCACCGTGGCCAGCTCCTTACCGAACGCCGCCGTCTGCTCCTGGGCGGCCTTGACCAGGCCGGCCTGGACCGTCAGCGCGTCCTTGGGATTGTCCACCGCCATCAGCGTCTCGACGTTGGCGGCTTGGCCTTCGAGGGCGACCGTGACCTGAGACGTGGCCAGCTCGGCGATCTTGGTCATGCCGTCGATGGTGGCCTTTGCGACGGCGACGCCGGCGTCCATGTTGGCGCGGTGGGTCGCGGTGACCAGGTCAAGATTGGCGACCGCGGCCTTGCGGGCCTTGGCGGCCTCGACTTCGGCGACGGCGGTGAATTTCTCGTTGTTCTCCTTCACCGCGGCGAGGGCGTCGGTGACGGCGGTGCGGACAAGGTTGAGGGGATCATTGAGATTTATGTTGGTCATCGTCTGGTTTCCTTATTCCATCGTATGGCTAAAAGGGTTCTGCCGGTGGCCTGTCATCAGCACCGCCAGCATTTCTGCAATGCAATAAGCAAAATATACAGCGTTTCCAACGCATGTCAAGGAAAATTGCTGCACTGCACAATAGATATTCTGGGCCTGTTTTCGGCCCTTTTCCGGCCGCTCCCGAGGTTGCCGCTTCCCCGCGCCACCGCGATGGCGTAGCGTTGGCCGCCGCCGGCCCCGGACGAACCAAGGACGGCGCCCGACCACGCCTTTAATGGGGACCTGAATGGCCGCCGACAAACCCGCCCGCTACACCAGCGTCGAGATGATCCGCCGGCTCATCGCCTTCGACACCGTCAGCCACAAATCGAACCTCGATCTCCTCGAATTCGTCAGCGCCTACCTCGCCGGCCACGGCGTCGAGAGCACCTTCATCTACAACGACGACCGGCAGAAGGCCAACCTCTACGCCACCCTCGGCCCCACCGACCGCGGCGGCATTCTGCTTTCCGGGCACACCGACGTGGTCCCGGTGGAGGGCCAGGACTGGCACACCGACCCCTTCACCATGGCCGAGAAGGACGGGCGCCTCTACGGCCGCGGCACCGCCGACATGAAGAGCTTCATCGCCATCGTCCTCGCCCTGACGCCTGAGTTCCTCGAGCGCGGCCTCGAGACCCCGATCCACTTCTCCTTCTCCCACGACGAGGAGGTCGGCTGCATCGGCATCGCCAGTCTCATCGACATCCTCAAGGACGCCCCCGTCAAGCCGGCCATGTGCATCGTCGGCGAACCCACCGAGATGCAGGTCGTGATCGCCCACAAGGGCAAGCAGTACCTGCGCGCCCACGTCGACGGCCGGGAGTGTCATTCCTCCCTGGCGCCCGAGGGCGTCAACGCCGTCGAATACGCCGCCGAGCTCATCGGCTTCATCCGCGGCCTGGCGCAGCGCTCCCAGACCGAGGGGCCCTTCGATCACGACTTCGACGTTCCCCACACCACCCTGATGACCGGCGTCGTCCACGGCGGCACCAACCTCAACATTGTCCCCAACCATTGCTGGTTCGATTTCGAGGTCCGCGAGATCCCCGGCGACGACCCCTTCCCCAAGATCGCCGAGATCAAGGCCTTCGCCCGCGACCAGCTCGAGCCCCGCATGCACGCCGTCGACCCGTCGACGGGCATCCGTTTCGAGGACATGTCGATGCGCCCGAGCCTCGACACCCGCCCCGACGAGGACGTCGTCGCCTTCGTCAAGGCCCTGGCCGAGCGCAATGACCACGGCAAGGTCGCCTTCGGCACCGAGGGCGCCCATTTCCAACACTACGCCCGCATCCCGACGGTGGTCTGCGGCCCCGGCTCCATCGCCCAGGCCCACAAGCCCGACGAGTTCATCAGCCTCGAGCAGATCGAAAAGTGCGAGGCCTTCCTCCGCCGCCTCATGGACCGGGTGTGCTTGAATTAGGGACCTGCAATGGACGACATCTTCCATCCCGATTTCACCACCGACCCCTATTGGTGGGAGGCCGCCGCCCCGACCACCGAGGGCTCCCAGCCGCCTCCCGAGGAAACCGACGTCGCCATCGTCGGCAGCGGCTACACGGGGCTGACGGCGGCCATTGAGCTTGCCGACCGGGGGCACCGGGTCACCGTCCTCGAGGCCCGTGACTTCGGTTATGGCGCCAGCACCCGCAACGGCGGCCACGCCAGCAGCGGCTTCAATCTCGGCAAGGCATCGTCGAGCGCCAAACCCTCGCCCCTCGTCAAGCACCTCGGCCTCGAGCACTACAACCGCCTTCTCGGCGAGTCCGTCGACTCCCTTCTCGAGCTCGAGGCGGTGATCGAACGCGAGGCCATCGACTGCGACTACCAGCGCAGCGGCCGTTTCGCCGTCGCCTACACCCCCACCCACTTCAAGCAGCTTGTGAACAAGATGACGGCCCTCGACCCCGACGGGTCCGGCGGCTACCGGCTCGTCCCCCGCGAGCGCCAGCGGGACGAGATCGGCTCCGACTTCTACCACGGCGGCATCGTCGTCGAGCGTTCCGGCCGGCTCCATCCGGCCCTCTATCATCGCGGCCTTCTGCACGCCTGCCAACGCCGCGGCGTGAGCCTCTCGGCACGGACCCCGGTCACCGCCATCGCCGCCGACGGCACCGGGTTCCGGGTCAGGACCCCAACCGCCGAGCTTCGCGCCAATGAGGTCCTGCTCGCCACCAACGCCTATTCCCAGGAACCGAGCCCGTGGCTGCGCCGCCGGGTGATCCCGCTCGCAAGCTGCATGATCGCCACCGAGGAACTGGACCCCGAGGTCATCCGCCGCCTCAACCCCAACCGCCGGACCATCAACGACACCAAGCGCATCCTCAGCTATTTCCGCATTTCGCCGGACGGCAAGCGGCTGCTCTACGGCGGCCGCGAGAGCTTCTTTACAACGGACCCGCGCCAGTCGGGCCGCCTTCTCTACGCCCGCATGACCTCCGTCTATCCCCAGCTTGCCGGGGTCCGCATCACCCATTCATGGTCGGGCCTGGTCGCCATGTCCTTCGACCACCTGCCCCACATGGGCACCCACGACGGCATTCACTACTGTGCCGGCTGCAACGGCAGCGGCGTCGCCATGATGTCCTATCTCGGGCGCCGGGTGGGCCGCAAGATCGCCGGCGACAGCACCCCCAGCGCCTACGACGGCCTCCCCTTCCCGACCCGCCCCACCTACACCGGCACCCCGTGGTTCCTGCCCGCCGTCGGCGGCTACTACCGGGCCATGGACCGCCTCGACCGCTGGCGCACCTGACGGCGTCCCCGACCTGGGGTGCCAACACCAAAAACGTGTATCTCTTCCGGCGCCACGCCCTAAACGATATACTATTCCATCGCGACGCCCCTTCATCGGCCCGTTGGGGCTGATGAAAACGCGCCTCGCCCGGCAACCGCGAAAGCCCAAACCCGGCCCCATGGGAATGCCGGGCAGCGACGAAAAGGAATTACATACTGTCCCCAGAATTTCGTGAAAGTACCATGGCAACCGCATCTTGATGAGCTTCCAAGGGGTTATTGAAAAATGCGTGACGAAGATTTACTCGCGCACTTTCGCGCGATGAAATGTAATGATCAGGACACCACTAATTTTGATTTTTTTGACTTCTTGCATGCACATGGATCCCCGCTTGATGCGCTGTTCTATTCCCGACTGTTCTGGCCAGAGTTCGTCGATATCAACGGAATGGTTTTTTTGAAGGAGACGATCGAAGATGACGATGATAAAGATCGTTTGGATGAGGCGTTAAAGCACTATGATGGTGATAAAACCAAAACTGAGCAGTCATTTAATACAACCGAGATACCTTTTCTATTTGGCAAAAACTCAGAAGAAATAACTGACGAAGAAGACTTAGCACTTGCTGAGCGACTGGCGGAAATGTGGCAATATAAATTACAAAATATTTATCCAAATCGCAGATTTATTGTACAAATATTGTCAGAGGAAGAGACGGGTGACGCAATTGCGGTTAGTTTCTATACGGAAAGAGTTTGAATAAAGGGAAAACAAAAAAAGGGGACACAACACTTAATTGACCCGACGCACCACCGAACACACACCCCCTCACCGAAACGCCTCGACCCTCTCCGGCATGAAGATATCCCTGTGCTCGGCGGCGATGGCGAGGATGAAGCGCTGCAGGCGGCGGACGCTGGCGAAGCGCTGCAGTTCCTCGGGCACCAGCAGCCAGTAGGCGCGGACGAAGAAGTGCTCCCGGGTCAGGATCGGCACCAGGCGCTCGTCGTTCCAGGCCATGAAGTAGGGCGGCACCCCGAAGCCGCCGCCATCAGCGGCTACTACCGCGCCATGGACCGCCTCGACCGCTGGCGTAGTTGACGGCGGCCCTTACGTCGTTTACCCGTTGGTCACCCCAACCCGTGGATGACCGCGCCATGAAAAACCTGGGTACATTCGATTACGTCATCGTCGGTGCCGGCACCGCCGGCTGCGTCCTCGCCAACCGCCTGACCGAGGATGCGGGCACCACCGTCGCCCTGCTCGAGGCCGGCGGCAAGGACAACTACATCTGGATCCACATCCCCGTCGGTTACCTCTACTGCATGGGCAATCCGCGCACCGACTGGGG
>JAJFIG010000495.1 GCA_021775195.1 Rhodospirillales bacterium
CCGCCGCCGCCAGCGCCTCTTCCACGGCTGCTTGGCCGGCGATGGCGACGCTCCCGATCACCGACCCGTCATAGGGCGCGGTGACCGGCAGCGCTTCCGCTGTCTGCTGATCTCCGGTCATTGGGCGGGCACCGGGGCCTGGGCATCGGGATAGAGGGTATCGATGGGGACCGAACGGCCGTCGGGAACGACGACGCGGGCGTGGAAGCGGCGCAGGCGGCGGGGTTCGGGCACGCCGCAGGAATGGGCAATGACGCCGACCTCGTGGACCAGGTTCTCGATATAGTGCTGGACGCGTACCGCCTTGTCCGCCGGGTCAAGGCCCTTTTGCAGGCGGGGGTTATGGGTGGTGATCCCGGTGGGGCATGCGTTGGTGTTGCACTGGAACGCCTGGATACAGCCCAGCGCGAACATGAAACCCCGGGCCGAGACGCAGAAATCGGCGCCGACGCAGAGCGCCCAGGCGACGTCCGCCGGGGTGATCAGCTTGCCCGAGGCGATGACCTTGACCCGGTCCCTGAGGCCGTGGCTGCACAGCCGGTCGACGACCATGGGCAGGCTCTCGGAAATGGGCAGGCCGACATAGTCGATGAGGCTGGTCGGCGCCGCGCCGGTGCCGCCGTCGGCGCTGTCGACGGTGATGAAATCGGGGGCCGAGGCGATGCCGCGGCGGTTGACCTCCTCGAACAGGCCGTCGAGCCAGCCGTAGGCGCCGATCACCGCCTTGAAGCCGACCGGCTTGCCGGTGGCCGTGCGCACGCGATGGATCAGGTCGAGCAGTTCGCCGGGCGAGTCGACTTCCGGGTGGCGATTGGGGCTGATGGAATCCTGGCCCACGGGAATGCCCCGGATGGCGGCGATCTCGGGGGTCACCTTGGCGC
Organism: Rhodospirillales bacterium; assembly: GCA_021775195.1. GTDB lineage: Bacteria > Pseudomonadota > Alphaproteobacteria > Rhodospirillales > 2-02-FULL-58-16 > JAJFIG01. The sequence continues at coordinate 882 of JAJFIG010000495.1, forward strand.
CGGGCAGGATGCCGCCCTTGCCGGGTTTGGCGCCCTGGCTCATCTTGATTTCGAACATCCTGACCTGCTCGTGGGCGGCAACTTCGCGCAGCTTGTCGTCGCAGAGCTCGCCGGCCTCGTTGCGGACGCCGTACTTGGCGGTGCCGATCTGGAAGACGATGTCGCAGCCGCCCTCCAGGTGATAGGGCGACAGGCCGCCCTCGCCGGTGTTGTACCAGGCCCCGGCCTTGGCGGCGCCGTGGGACAGTGCCCGGACCGCGACATGGGAAATGGCGCCGAAGCTCATGCCCGAGATGTTGAACAGGCTGCCGGCGGTATAGGGGTTTTCGCAGCCGGCGCCGATGGTCACCGGCGAGGTGGCGACGGCGTCGGTTTCCAGGGTCGGGAACGGGCAGTTGACGAACATCACCGTGCCCACCGGGTTCAGGTCCCGGGTCGAACCGAAGGCGACGGTGGTGTCGATGTCCTTGGCGGCGCGGTAGACGTAACTGCGCTGTTGGCGATTGAAGGGCATCTCCTCGCGGTCCATGGCGAAGAAATACTGGCGAAAGAACGTGCCCAGGTGTTCGAAGAAATAGCGGAACCGGCCGACCACCGGATAGTTGCGCCGGATCGCCTGGCGGGTCTGGGAGACGTCGAGGATGTAGATGACGATGACGGCGAGCACCAACGCGCCGATGGCGAAAATGAAGAGCCCGGCCATAAAGGTCAAGGTCTGGGTGACAAACTCCGGCAGTGCGCTGGTCATGTATCTAACCCCCTGAATAACAACAATGTCCCGGCCAATCGGCGGAAGAGTCTAATCCCGCCCGTGGCAAGGACCTCATCACAAAGACGTCACCCGCCGGGTGGTGCCCGGACGGATGACAGTCATGGCTACGGAACCCCTGCGCGGATGACCCGGGACGGCTAATCCGCAGTCTCTGGATTCTTAGATGCTCGGCGCGCGAAAAGGTTACACGGCTCAAACTGTCGAGACCCTGCCCAGCTCCTCGCCATCGCGGACGGCGATCGCCGTCCCTTCCGGAAGCGGTTCCCATCCGTGCTCGTCCAGGGGAACGCTGGCGAACAGGATCGTCTGCTGATCCCGCAGGCCGATCCTGAGGCCGTCGCAGGCCCACTCGGGGCCCTGCTGGCAGGTGGTGCAGTTGCGCATGTTCAGGCCGGGCGGCTGCGGACGGGTGAATTTGCCATCCTTCTCATAAACCCGTTTATGGGCATGGGCGAAAAGGACATCGCCGTCGGAATAGAGGAAGTTCGCCGGGCCGAAGGCCGCCATCTCGGCGGCGAAACTGGCGAATATCTCGAGCCGGCTCTCGGCCGTGGGGACCAACCCCGGGGCGGACCAGAGCGTCTTGAGCCGGGTCAGGAGCAGGCAAAACGCGAGTTCCGAGTCGGTGTCGCCCACGGGAAGGTCGGCCAACCGCGTTTCCGCGTATCTTTCGGGCATACCCTTCAGGGTGCCGTTGTGGGCGAAGACATGAACACGGCCGGCAAGGGCGTGCTTGAAAGGGTGCGTGTTGTGGAGCGCCGGCGCGCCCACGGTGGCCAAGCGGACGTGGGCGAGGACACAACGGCTTTCCAGGTTCTGGCCGGCGATGAACTCGACCCAGGGGCTGTCGCTCGCCGGCTTCGGTTCCTTGACGAGAAAGGCGTCCCGGTCCTCGAAGAAGGCAATGCCCCAGCCGGACGTGTTGGCGTAGGTCGCGCCCCC
>JAJFIG010000496.1 GCA_021775195.1 Rhodospirillales bacterium
GACAATCGACGCAAGCGCGCTTTCCAACTGCATATATCCCCGGATAAATTCGGTCAAAGCGTGCATGGAAAGCGCGCTTGCGTCGATTGTCACAAGGACATCATCGATATCCCACACCGGGAAAACGTCGACAGGAAAGTCGGCTGTGTCCTGTGCCACCGGAATCTGTGGGACGCCGCCCGGAAAGATAACAAGACCGAGGAAAACGCACGATTGGGCGAAGTCGTGACGATGATCGAAGGTTACATGGGATCCATGCACGCCCGGCCGAGCATGGCCGACCAGTCGAGAACCAATGCAACCTGTTATGACTGCCATAATGCGCACTACGTTTACCCGATCGACAACGGGATCGGTTCGGAGTCACGGTTCGATATTCCGGAGGTTTGCGGACGGTGCCACGCGGAGGAAAAGGACGACTACCTGAAGTCCGTGCACGGCAGGGAGGTCATGCTCGAGGCCAATCCCTACGCGGCTATCTGCACCGACTGCCACACGACGCATGATATCTCCGACCCGCATGGCGATCCGGCAAAACTAGCGATTACCAAGAATTGCGGCAATTGCCACGATGAACCATACGAAACGTATGCGGGGACGTACCACGGCCAGGTAAGCACCCTGGGCTACGCCCATACGGCGAAGTGCTTCGACTGCCACGGCGACCACAGTATCAAAAGGGTAGATGATCCGGCATCGATGGTGCACAAGAACAATCGCCTCGTGACCTGCAAGAAATGCCACGAGGACGCGACCGAGGGATTTCTTTCCTTCTATCCGCACGGCAATGCCAACGACTTCGACCGCTATCCGTTCATGTGGATCGCGGCCCACGGCATGATCGCGCTCCTGATCGGTGTGTTCGCCTTCTTCTGGACCCACTCCGCCCTCTGGTTCTACCGCGAGTACAAGGACCGCAAGGAAGGCAAGAACAAGGCACACATTCAAATGGACAAGCTGCCCCAGGGTGCAGAAAAAGAAAAATACGTGCGCCGCTGGCACCCCATTTGGATGCTTGCCCACTTCCTGTTCGCGGTTGCGATCATGCTGCTAGTGCTGACCGGAACCGCCGTGCTCTACGCCGACAGTGCCTGGGCGCAGGCGGTCATGCTCCTGCTCGGAGGGCCGAAAGTAGCGGCTTTGCTGCACAGGATCGCGGCAGGGACCTTTATCGCCCTGTTCATCGGGCACTTGGTCTATCTCTTGGCCCATCTGACCAAGGTCTGGAAAACGTTCAAGATCTTCGGGCCCGACTCATTGGTGCCGAACTGGCAGGATATGTGGGATGCCGTTGCCATGTTCGAGTGGTTCTTCGGCATGAAACCGCGACCGATTTTCGACCGCTGGACCTACTGGGAGAAATTTGACTACTGGGCGCCGTTCTGGGGCATGACGATCATCGGTATGAGCGGTGCGATGCTGTGGTTCCCAGCGGAGACGGCCGCGTTCCTGCCGGGGTGGGTGTTCAATGTGGCAACCATCGTTCACGGGGAGGAGGCGTTCCTGGCCGCCGTGTTCCTGTTCTCGGTCCACTTCTTCAACGTACACTTCAGACCGGACAAGTTTCCGCAGGATATCAGCATGTTCACAGGCGTGGTGCCCCTGGAGGAATACATCCTCGAGCACACGGTGGAATACCGGCGTTTGGTCGAACGGGGCGAACTCGAGAAGTATCTGGTGGATGCCCCGTCGCAACCGATGACCGCCTTCTCCAAGGTATTGGGGACCATTCTGATTCTTATCGGACTGACCCTGCTGGCACTGGTTTTGTCCGGCTTCCTGCAAAGTGTGTTCGCATAAGGGCAAAACCATAATGGTACGGAGATTTTCCATGTTCAAAGGACATTACCGGAGCCTATCGGACGAGACCCGGATGACGTGTTCCACGATCATTCGATCGTGTTTCAGCCCCAGGCCTTTGAAGAAATATTACGCGATGGCCGTTGTCCTTCCATTGGTGCTGATCGGTTGCGGGGACGAGGAAAAAGCTGCCGTGCCCAAGGCCGATATCGGCGCCGGAAAGTCCCTTGCGGAGAGTCAGTGCGCCGGATGCCATGGCGTCGATGGGAAGGGTGCGGCACCCGGCATCCCAAATATGGCGGCACAGGTGGAGAGATATCTGGTCGAGTCTCTGTTGGCCTACAAGGCGGGGAAACGAACCCATGCCGCCCTCCGCGACATGACCGCACAGTTGAGCGATTCCGACATCCGCAATGTCGCCGGATACTACACCGGTCTGGCGCCGCTCACCGCTGCCACGGCAAAGGAGATGAAAGAGATCCTTTCTCCCTACGAAAAGGGCAAGGCCGCCGCCGTGGCCTGCGTCGAATGTCATAGCGAAGACGGCAACAGCAAGATTGCCGGCACCCCCAGTCTGGCCGGCCAGCAACCCCTTTATTTTGCCGCCGCCGTGCGTGCCTATCTGGCCGGCGCGCGCAGCAAAGCCAGCATGGAGATGTTGCGCAAGCTGACCACGGTCGATGTGCAAAGCCTGGCCCTTTTTTACGCCTCTCAGGCTCCAGCCCAACGCGCGGCGCCCAAGGACGGCAATCCGGCTGTCGGTGAGCCGCTCAGCGCCCGCTGCGGTGGCTGCCACGGAGCGCAGGGAGTGAGTACCGATTCGGCAACACCAAGCCTTGCCGGCCAGGACGCCAAATACCTGGTGAACGCGATCAAGGCCTATCGTGACCGGTCCCGCCAACATAGTGTCATGCTCGACACCAACTCCGATGAGGAAATAAAGAATATCGCCGCATTCTACGCGGTTCAGGAATCCAAAGCTGCGGAGGGCGAGGAGATGACCGCACAGGCCCTGGGCGAGAAATGCGACCGCTGCCACGGTCCCGGTGTCGAAAACTCGGCAATGGCAATCCCGAAGATCAGCGGCCAGGACAAGGCCTATCTCATAAAGGCCATGAGAGCCTATCACGATGGCAAGCGCGGCAGTTCGCTGATGCATAACATGAGCCTTCCCTATAGCGAGCTGCTCATAGAAAGCGTCGCCTCGCTGTATGCGGCTCAACCGGCGAGATAGACAGCAACAGGAGTCTTTGACCCCGAAACGAACGCAGCGCCGGGCCCTTTCGAAGTGACGACCCCGGGCAAAATCGACGTTGGCGCCAAGTGTCATGCCAACAGCCCGCTCCTGTCGGCACCCGCTGCCGGCACCCAAAACCAACGAGTTGCCAAAGCACCACCAATAGAAGGAGAAAAGTCGATGATTCGGAATCTGATGATGGTCCTAGCCGCTTGTGCACTGATCGGGGCAACGGTTCCCGTCAATGCCGGCGATGACGTCGCGGCCGGGAAGACGTACGCCGCGAAGAAGTGCAAGGCCTGCCACGGCGCCAAAGGCGAAGGCAAGAAGAAGAACCCGCCCCTCGCCGGAATCAGCGTCGACGATCATGTCAAAGCAATGATGGATTACAGAAAGGGATCGCGTAAACACAAGCTGATGCAGAAGCTGGCGAAAAAGATGAGCGACAAGCAGATTAGCGACGTCGCCGCCTATTACAAATCGCTCAAGTAATCTCCCAGCGCCGTGGCGCTCCGGCCCATGGTGCCAACCGTTCCTTACGGCCTAGCCCGCCGCAGATTCCGCCATTTCTGGCGTTCGCGGCGGGCCTTTTTCGGCACAATACGAACCCACCCGCCGGCCGGCCGCTTGCCCTACCTGGCCATTTTACCCTAGGCTCCCGATGGACAGAGCCTGAGCGGGAGAGGTCATGACAAAGGACCGGCGAAGCGCCCTGATCACCGGATCGGGCCGGAACATCGGCCGCGCCGCGGCACTGGCACTGGCCCGGGACGGATTCAACGTCGCCGTCAACGGCTCCAGCGACCAAAGCGCCTGCGATGGCGTCGCCGAGGAGGCGCGCGGTCTCGGCGTCGATGCCCTGGTTACCATGGGCGACGTCGGCACCGCCGGGGACGCCCGGCGCATCGCCGAAGAGGCCCTAGCGCATTTCGGTGCCGTCGATGTCCTGGTCAACAACGCCGCCATCCGTCCATCGAGCGGATTCCTGGAGATGGCGGAGGACGAATGGCACCGGGTCATCGCCGTCGACATGCAGGCGGCGTTCTGGCTGTCGCGGGCGTGCCTGCCGGGAATGGTGGACCAGGGCTGGGGCCGGGTCATCAACTTCGCCGGCATGAACGCCATTCAGGGCTACAACGGACGCGCCCACGTCTCGGCGGCCAAGCACGGGGCCTGGGGCATGACCAAGGCGCTGGCGAAGGAATTCGGGCCCAAGGGCATCACCGTCAACATCATCTCGCCGGGGCCCATCCGCTCGGAACACGCCGATCCGGCGATGACGGCCCACATCGAGTCCCTGAAGTCGAAAGTTCCCTTGGGCCGCTTGGGCGAGCCCGACGAGGTCGCGGCCGCGGTCTCGATGCTGGCGTCGGACGCCGGGGCCTTCGTCAACGGTCAGATGATCCAGGTCAACGGCGGCGCCCAGACCTGAGCGAAACGGGGCTCAGGCCGTTACGGTGCGGGCGACCGGCGTTTCTCGATGACGGCAATAGGGACGTAGAGAACGCCCATGACAAGGGCGAACTTGACCGCGTTGGCGACGTAGAGCGCGAAATCCTGGTCGAAATCGATAAGGTAGGGGAGAAGCGCGCCGACGAGCACACCCGGCAGGGCACGCGGGTCGCGGTTGAGCCCTTCCATCGCCGCCAGGGCGAGAAGCAGCAATCCACCGTGAACGACGAGGCCGATCCAACCGCCCATGATCACCGGCTGGCCAAGCAGGGTTATGGAGGCGCTGTGACGGCCCACTTTCTCAACTGGTTTGAAACAATATCGGGCGTCGTAATGCTGACCCAATGACAGGCTGGGTTTAGCGGGCCAGAGAACCCGGGGAACCAGTCCGATGAGCCAGAAATTCTGCTTCGAGAGGTCAAACGGCGCGCCCGCGTGGTCCTTCAGCACATTGCCGAAACAATAGCCGGTCTCGGTCTGCCGCCAGACCGCCTTTCCAACCGCGACCTTTGTGATCCACGCCATCATGCCCGGTGCTTCCACCCCTGCGGGGGTGGGTTCCAAGACCATGGGCGCGGCGGCGGACAAATGGGGCTGACGGACCATCTGGACGACCTGGATCATGATCAGGCCGACGACCAGGGTTGCTACCGCCGCCAACAGCAGGCGCCGAAAATCGAGGCCGTGCAGGCGGGCGAAATAGAGCGCGAGGGCACAGACCAGGAAAATGACGATCTTGCCCTCGCGGACATAAACGAGGGTCAGGACGGCAAAAAGGGCGGTCGCCAGCACGACGGCAAGGAATTTTCGCCCACGCCCCTGGACAGCCCGCGCCAGAAAAAACAGTGATATGGACATCAGTGCCGGCGTGCAAAAGCGAACCTGAGCAGCCAGTGCCGGCGCAACATCACCAGACGAATTCAAATGAAATAGCACGCTGTTCAGTAGGGCGATGATCAAAACGAACACGAGAATCAAGCCCGGCAACAAATTACCGCCATGTTCCAGGCATTCGGACTCTGTCTTCCCTGGCTCCCTCCAATACCTTGAGGAAATATTGTAAAAAACGAAACCGGTCATGGCGAAAGAAAGTATGATCGCTTCCGTCGAACTACCCACATATGCCGGGAAATCGGCCCACGAAAACCCAGGCGCGATCTCCCCCCAAATCCCCTGCACGAAGGAGAAGAACGTCGCCGTCAAGGCCGAGAGCAAAAAGAGCGGCGAAGTCATGAACCGGTTGCGGCCCTGGCGGACCTCGATGAAAACTTGAAGAGCGAGTACCGCCATGGCGCCATAACGGGCGACAACGAAAAACCCACCACCGGCGAAGGCCGCGCCGACAACCGGTATTGCCAAGGCAAGGGGAATCCACGAAAAGAGGTCTCGGGCCGGGCGGGCGGCGTCCACCGCGGGATCACTTGTCCGGTTCATAAGGCATCGCCCGTCAAAGTGACCTCATCCCTCGTTTGATGGTAGTGTGCTGGCGGTCATCGAGGCCCTTCGAATTAGCCGGAGAACCGGTCTTTCCAGCATATTGGGCTGTCGCACGAATGAAAGAGGAAAACGGGAAAGACGCGGTGCCCGGGAAGCCGGCGAAAACCATCCGGCTTGTCATCAATGGCATCCATGCGCGGAGCGGCGGCGGGGTCACCTATATCCGGGACCTGGTGCCGAGGCTGGCGGCGTTTCCCGATTTCGAAGTCCACCTCCTGCTCCACCGCAACCAGGTCGGCCTGTTCTACCCCGTGGACGAGACCATCCGCGTGCACACGTTCGATTTTTCCCAGCGCCGCCTGCCAACCCTGTTCTGGGAACAGGTGGCCGTTCCGCTGATGGCGCGGGACATGGACGCCGATATTGTCTTTTCGCCGGCCAATTACGGGCCCTTTTTCGCCCGCAACCACGTAATCCTTCTGCGCAACGCGGTATCGGTACGCAAGGTCCAAAGCAGCCTGCGGGGAAAGGGCTACTGGTTCAGCCTCGGGCTGGCGACCTTCGCGTCCATCCTCACGGCCAAGAAGGCCATCGCGGTATCGGAATTCGCCAAAAAGGACCTGACCTTCGGCTTCGCCGGATTGCTGGACCACAAAATCCCCGTGGTCCATCACGGCACCCGCCTCCATGGTCCGGAGGGCGAGCGGCCGGTGCCCCAAACGAGGGATCTGTTGGCGGTCTCGGATATCTACGTGCAGAAGAACTATCATACTCTGCTCAGGGCCTTCGCCCTGCTCCGCCGGCGCTATCCTGACCTGCGCCTGATGATCGCCGGTCAGGCCCTCGACGTTATATACCTGGCCCGCATCAAGACGATCATCGACGACCTGGACCTTGGCGAGAGCGTCACGTTTCTGGGATATGTCGGGCCGGAAGAACTGGGGCGGCTTTACCGGGAATGCCGGGTTTTCGTCTTCCCGTCGCTGGTCGAAACCTTCGGCAACCCCCTGCTCGAGGCGATGGCGGCGGGCGCCGCCATCGCGTGCTCCGAGCGGGCGGCCATGCCCGAGGTCCTCGGTGACGGGGGCCTGAT
>JAJFIG010000497.1 GCA_021775195.1 Rhodospirillales bacterium
CGGGATGGACGGGATTTCGCATCGCCATACGCATTCCTCCGTGCCTCAATGATAATCCAAATAATCCACGTCCACCGCGTTCTCACCGGCGAACCGGAAAGTCACCCGCCAGTTGCCGGAGACCGATACGGCATGGTGGCCCTTCAGGGCCCCTTTGAGCGGGTGCAGGCGAAAACCCGGCATGTTCATTTCCACCGGCCCGGTCGCTTCATCAAGGGCTGTTAGGATGCGCAAGAGCTTCGAGACGTGCTGTCTCATGACCCTGGCTGGAACCCTGCCCTCATAGAGCGCCTTGAGACCCTTGTGGCGGAAAGATACAATCACACCGCAATTGTAGCGTGTTGCGCGACAGGTTTCAATAAAATTACTTCTTCTGGACCTTATCTTGGCCCAACTACGCCGACAGTTTGTACTCCCCCAACGCCTGGTCGATGATGGCGAGCGCGCTGTCGATCTGGGCATGGGTGATCACCGGCGGCGGGGCGATGCGCCAGACGGCGGCGAGGCCGCCGACGGCGATGATGTTCATGCTCAGGCCGAGCTCCATGCAGCGGCGGGTTACCGCCAGCCCCATCTCGACATGGGGTTCGCGGGTTTCCCGGTCTTTGACCAGATCGACGCCGAGGAGCAGGCCGACGCCGCGGACGTCGCCGATGGCCTCGTGCCGGGACTGCAGTTCCTCGAGCCCGGCGCGCAGGTAGGCGCCCATCTCCACCGCACGCTCGTTGATGCGCTCGGCGGCCAGGGTCTCGAGCACGGCGAGCCCGACCTCGGCGGCGAGGGGATCGGAAACGTGGGAGGTAACGTGCAGGAACCCCTTGGCGGCACAGTCGGCCTCGATGGCGTCGCTGGTGACGGTGGCGGCCAGAGGCAGCCCGCAGCCCAGGGTCTTGGACAGGCTCAGGATGTCGGGCTCGGTGCCAATTAGTTCGAAAGCGAAATTGGCGCCGAGGCGGCCCAACGCCGTCTGGGCCTCGTCCAGGATCAGCAGCATGCCGCGGTCCCGGCACATCTCCTTGAGGCGCTTGAAGTAGCCGGGCGGCGGGACGACGACGCCGGCGACGCTGAGCACGGGCTCGGCGAGGACGGCGGCCGGCGCCCCCGTGGACTGGGCGTCGAACAGGGAAAAGCCGATGTCGAGGCAGGCCATGTCGCAGGTGTCGCGGCAGTGGCGCACCGGGCAGCGGTAGCAGTTGGGGGCGGGGATGGCCATGGTGCCCGGAAGCACCGGCCCGTATCCCTTATGGCCGGCGGCGTAGGTGCTCGACGCGGCGCCGGCGGTCATGCCGTGCCAGGAACCGGTCAGGGCGACGACCTCGAAGCGGCCGGTGTGGAGCTTGGCCATGCGCAGGGCCGCCTCGTTGGCTTCGCCGCCGGTGCTGAGGAACATCATGCGCTGAAGCGAAGGCGGCAGGATGTCGGCCAGGGCCTCGGCGAGGCGCACCACCGGGACGCTGACCATGCCGCTGTAGAGGTGCAGCACGGAACGGCAGGCGCGTTCCACGGCCGCGACCACGGCGGGGTGGTTGTGGCCCAAGGTGGCGCACATCTGGCCGGAGGTGAAATCGAGGATCTCGTTGCCGTCGACGTCACGGACCACGGCGCCCTCGGCGGACTCGATGAGGGCGGAATAGAACTCGAAGCCGTAGTGGACGAGATGGCGGTCGAAGGCGTTCTCGGTGCTCGTGTCGAGGGCGTCGGGCATGACGGCGATCCTTGTCCGTGACGATGATGACGGGTGCTTATTGTAGCCCCCCGAGACCTCGGATTGGTTTCGAATAATTGTGTGAATTTGCAATGATTTCTCTGAATGAGTTAATATTCTGCAATTAATTAAATATGCGCCACCGCCGGAAGGACAGGCCATGGACGCCATCGATTACCGGATACTCGACCTTCTCCAGACCGACAACCGGATCCCCAACATCAAGCTGGCGGAAATGGTCGGGCTGTCGCCGCCCGCCTGCTCGCGGCGGGTAAGCCGGCTCAGGCGCGACGGGGTCATCATCGGCGACGTCTCCATCGTCGATCCGGGGAAGCTGGGGGCTTGGGTCTCGGTAGTGGTGACCGTGAGCCTGGCCGAACGCGGCCGCCAGCGGCTGGAGGAATTCCAGACCTTGATCCGGGCCGAGCCGCGGGTGCGGTCGTGCCTGATGACGGCCGGCTCCACCGACTTCGTCATCATCGCCACCCTGCCCAGCGTCGAGGACTACGTCACCTTCGCCGAGGACGTCATTTCCGGCCACGGCAACGTCAAGAGCTACGAAAGCTGGGTCGTGCTGCGCTCGGTCAAGGACGACCGTCATGTGCCCCTACCGGCGCCGTGACGGTGGGGCGGGAGCGGAAAAGCGTTGACGTTGAATCGGTTGCCGACGCGGGTTCAGAAACCGTGTAAAGATACGGGGCCGCGCGTGTCCATGGACGCGGCATCAAGGGGGGAAACATGGCCGAGGTCGGCATTCTTGCCTTCACCACCTTCTTCGCCACCATCAGCCCCATTGACGTGGCGGCGCTGTTCGCCGGCCTGACGGCAACATCGACGGCGGCGCACCGGCGCGCCATGGCCCTCAAGGGGACGGCGATCGCCACTGGAATCCTGGTGGTCTTCGCGCTCTTCGGCAACGACCTGCTGGGCTATCTCGGCATCACCCTGCCGGCGCTGCGCACGGCCGGGGGAATCCTGCTCCTGCTGATCGCCATCGACATGGTGTTCGCGAGGCCGTCGGGCGGCGCGTCGACCACCGACGACGAGACCCACGAGGCGGCGCTGAAACAGGACATCTCGGTATTCCCCCTGGCGACGCCCCTGATCGCCGGACCCGGCAGCATGGGCGCGGTGATCCTGCTGATGGCGGAAACCAGCGGCAACCTTGAGGGCGAGCTGGCGGTCGCCGGGGCGCTGTTGGCCGTGCTGCTGATCACATTGCTGTTGCTGCTGGTGGCCGGGCGGGTGCAGAAGCTTCTCGGCGTCACCGGCCTCAACGTCATCAGCCGGGTCATCGGCGTGTTG
>JAJFIG010000498.1 GCA_021775195.1 Rhodospirillales bacterium
CCCTGAGGGCGCAGTCCTCGTCGACGATGAACAGCCGGGCGCTGGTCATTACCAGGAACGGGCGCACCCGCTTGCCGCCGTTGAGCGTCGCATAGCGCATGGCCTCGATGAGGCGCGACTCGGGGCCCTTCTCCGGCGGCAGCAGCCGGTCGAGGGCGCGGCTGACGGCGAAGGCGTTTTCCTCAAGGGCTCGCTTGAAATCGTTCATGGCACCGTCAGTCCAGGTCCGCGGGTTCGACACCGACCGCACCCTCGGGGCCGAGAACGACTTTATCAACCTTGGCCTGGGCTTCCTTCAGCTTGGCCTCGCAATGGCGCTTGAGCAGGGCGCCGCGTTCGTAGGCGACGATAGCGCCTTCGAGCTCGCCCTTGCCATCCTCGAGTTGACGGACGATGGCCTCAAGCTCCGCCAGGGCGTTCTCGAAGCTCAGCGCGGCGATATCCTTTGGAATGCTTCCCTCGCTCATGACGTACCCCGCCCTTGGCCCGGATTTGGGCCCGCCTTTGCGTCCGAAGTTTAAGCAGCGGTTGTGACCAGGGCAAGCAGTACGGACTCGCGCCCCTTCAACTTCCCGTTAAGACCCTGACGTGGGCGGTGACGCTGGCACCCAGGGCGTCAAGGTCATAACCCCCTTCGAGAGAAGACACAAGGCGGCCGTCGCAGCAATCGGCGGCCACCGCCTTCAGTTCGCCGGTGACCCAGGTGTAATCGTCCTCCACAAGCCTCAGTTGCGCCAGGGGATCGTAGGCGTGGGCATCGAAGCCGGCGGAGATGATCAGCAGGTCGGGGGCAAATTTCCGAAGCGCCGGCAAGATATGCGAGGACCAGCCCTGGCGGAATCCGTCCGAGCCGGTGCCGGGATAAAGCTCGACGTTGACCATGTTGCCGATACCGTGATCGTACTCCGCCCCGGTGCCCGGGTAACACGGTGACTGGTGGCTGGAGGCGTAAAAGACACTGGGTTCGCGGCCGAATATGTTCTCGGTACCGTTGCCGTGGTGGACGTCGAAATCGACGATGCCAACCCGCGCCAGACCATGGACGGCACGGGCACGGGCGGCAGCGACGGCGACGTTGTTGAATAGGCAAAAGCCCATGGCGCGCTGGGACTCGGCATGGTGGCCCGGCGGACGCACGGCGCAGAAGGCGTTGTCGGCCTCGCCCCCGACCACGGCGTCGACAGCGGCGCACACGGCGCCAGCGGCGCGCCGGATGGCCTCGCCCGATCCCGGCGACATGGCGGTATCGGGATCGAGGTGCACGTGACCCGTCGCCGGCACCTTCTCGAGGATCTCCTCGACGTAGAAGGGCTTGTGCACCCGTTCCACGTCCTTGATATCCACGCGAGGCGCCTCGCGGCGCTCGAGGTCCGCGAACTCATCCGCCTCGAGGGCAGCGAGGACGGCCTTGAGGCGGCTTGGGTTCTCGGGATGCATGGAGCCAGGATCGTGATCGATACAGGCGGGATGGGTGAAGAGGATCGTCGACATGGCGGCGCAACACGGGTGGTGAAATAAGGGAGTGGCATTGTGGGGGAAAGCCGGCGCGATTGCCAACGGCGATTTGCCGGCGGGGGGTGTGATCCATGAGAGAGTCGGGGCTCCTGCCATCGTGATCATCCGTTGGCACGAGCTATCTGAGCAATCGGGTTTGAGCACTACGAATTGGTCGTCGATTGACTTTCCATATACGATTCGTTACATTTATTGCGTTTAATAATTAAAATCATTGTATTTTGGTTTTGGGTAAAACTTTTTTGTTAAAAATTTGGAAGAAATACAAACATATAGGCTTTTGATCGATCAAAGTTAGGTAGGCTCATGACCAAGAATCTGTTGCAGAGCGGGTTTTCCAGAAGGCCTGCCATATATTCTGTCAAAAGTATTCGTGGTATATTTATCGTCGCTGCAACTATATCTGGCTCAGCATGTTCCCTGGTTCCAGGTTCCCCTATACCCGGTGGCGAGACGAATCCTGTAACCCTTAAGCCCATTCACGTAACAACCGTCCTGTCAGCATTAAAGTGTCAAGTCGACCGTGGCATTAAGATGGTTGAAAAGAGGAAGAATGAGTTGCGGGCAAATGGCGATCCCCGTGCCGATACCTTTAACCTATTGGAAGGCACAGCGACTTTTAGCGGGAAGACGACTATTGTAGGCACTGACGACGGCGATGTTTCTATACTTATTCCTACGGGTATCAGTGAAGTAACGCCAAATTTCGGAGGAAAATTTACTAGCACAGCGACGGAAGATGTAGCCCGGAAATTCGGTGTTGGCAACGAAACTGATGACGTATCCATTTGTGATCATAAAACTCTCAAAGACAGTGGCGTGGTTGTTGGTACATTCATAGCCGATAGAATGTTGGCTGCTTTTAACGATACAGCCAAGATACCGTTGAGACGGAACGCTGAAGGAGCGCTCGTATCCTATGGGCCTAAACTTCAAAATACGGAGCTAAAGATCACGGCAACCTTTAACGTTCAGCGTGTACTTGACGCTGGTGTAAAAGCTAAAGTGTTGTTCAGTTCGACCAACCCTTCTTCGCCCACTCTTTCTCCTGGTATCGCATTCATCAACGATGAGAAGGGCGAATACTCTATTAGTGTGACGTTTCCGATGCTTGCCGCTGATACCGGAGATAAAAGACGGTTTTTTCAATGTATTCATCCGGGAGGCGCTACTTATTGCCTCGAAGTCCCTTATGTCGAGAAAAAACATAAAGATATATTTCCCGACATAGTTGCAATCGCACCCGGCGGAGTTTTGGGTCAAATTCCTAGTATGTTGTTGCGTCCTTCTACGAGTGCGCAGCCTTCGGCCCCAACAGAAGGCGTTCCTCAAGTACCAAAGACCCAGAAACTTGATATTCAAAAAGGCCCGACAGCGTTCTAAACAATTAACGGCTTATAACTACTTCCGAGGTGGTACGGTAATCTCGCGCAGGTAGTCGATGAGCGCCGTCAGCTCGGCAGGGTTGGGGATCCGCTGCAGGGGCATCTTGGTTCCCGGCAGCATATGGTCGGGACCCTGATCGAAAAGGGTGTGCAGGGTCTTTTCATCCCAAACGAAATCGGCGTCCCGGAGGGACTGGGAATAGTTGTAGTCGGGAATGCCACCGACCCGGCGGCCGAACAGGCCGGCGAAATGGGGACCGGAGCGGCGGATGCCGTTGGCGCTGAGGGAATGGCAGCGGGCGCACTTGCGGAACATGCGGGCGCCGGGATGGTTGCTGGTCAGCCAGGGCTTGGGCTCGCTGTCGCCCTCGGCGGGGATGCCGATGCGGTCGCCGGACTTCAGATGCCAGACCCGGACCGCCTCATCGGAACTGGCGGTGAGCGCGAAACGCCCGTCGGGGGTGAAGGAGACCGCCCAGACGATGCGGTCGTGGGCGTGGATTGAGCGGATGGCGTCGCCCCGTTCCAGGTCCCATTGGATCAGGAAGCCCTTGCGCCCCGCCGACAGCGCCGTCTTGCCGTCGGGGGAGACGGCGATGCCGTAGACCTGGTTCTCGTGGCGGGCCAGCATGCGGACCTCGCGGCCCGAGGCCAAGTCCCAGAGGCGTACGGTCTTATCGATACCGGCGGACAGAACCCGGCGGCCGTCGGGGGATACGGCCAGTTGGGTAATCCCCATTTCGTGGCCGACGAGCTTGCCCAAGGGCTGGCCGCTGGCGACGTCCCAGACGCGGACGATGCCGTCGTGGCCACCGGTCACCAAACGGGCGCCGTCGGGCAGGAAGGCAAGCGCGTTGACCGGCGTCGGATGGCGGATGACGCGAACCTCGGCGCCGGAGGAAATATCCCACAGGCGCACGGTGCGGTCCCAACCACCGGACGCGGCAAGGGTACCCTTGGGCGACGCCGCCACCGCCATGATGCGGTCGGTATGGCCGGTGAGGCGGCGGGCGGGCTTGCCGGTGCCCAGGTTCCAGAGGATCAGGACCCGATCGTTGCCGCCGGTGAGAGCCCGGCGGCCGCCGGGGAGAAAGGCGACGGCGTTGACCGGCCCCTCGTGGGCATCGAGGACGGCGAGTTCCTTCTGGTCGCCGAAATCCCAGAGGCGGGCGGTGTAATCGAAGCCGCCGGTGAGCACCCGGGTGCCGTCGGCAGAAACGGCGAGGGACCGCACCATGCCGCCGTGGCCGAGCATGTCGGCGGCGGCGGGCGCCGGCGCGAACAAAAGCGCGAGCGCGGGGGCGATGAACGATATGAACAAGGAACGGCGCATTATCACCAGCAGCCAGTTGATAATAAGGTCCATTTTCACCGTTATTCTGACCGAAACGCCGCCCCCTTGTCACCGGTCAATCGAGGGGCCAGCCCGCTGGAGACGGCGAAAAAGCCGATGCCACGTGTAACCAAAGGACTGGACCGGGCATCTAATATCAGGGTAATCGGCATCTGAAGCCAAACGTTTCGACCATTTCCAGCCATTTTTAGGGGACATATCATGAAATGGGTTCTTCGCGTGCTGGGCGCGCTGTTCGTTATCGTGCCGATGGGTGCCGTCGGCATGTCCTATATGAAGGCCTACAGCGATCCCTATGGGGCGGCCGACCTCAGCGGTGTCGCCGTTCCCCGGTTCACCGAGGTCGACTTCCCGTTTTCCCACCGTTTCGACAAGAACAACTCGCTGCCGTTCCTGGGTTCGGCGATCATCGATATCGACGGTGACGGAACGCCGGAGGTCTTCATGGGCGGCGGCTACGACCAGCCGGACATGGTCCTGGCCTTCGACGGCAAAGCCTTCACCGATGCCACCGCATCGAAGGGCAAGGGCCTTTCCAAGGGCACCTTCGACACCACATTCGGCACCGCCGTCATCGATGCCGACGCCGACGGCCGGTCCGATATCTTCGTCGCCAGGGACAGCGGGATCACGCTTTACCTGAACAAGGCGCAGGGCTTCGAGGCGAAGAAGCTCGATATTCCGTTCAACGCGAAATCAGCCCCGCTGTCCATGGCCCTGGCCGACCTCAACCACGACGGCCACGTCGACATGTTCGTCTCGACCTACATCAAGCTGGCCCAGGTCGAGGGCGAGAACATCTTCAACAAGGAAGGCTACGGCTCGACCAGCCTTCTGCTGCTGAACAACGGCGACAACACGTTCACCGACATCACCAGGAAGGCGGGCATGGACTATGTCCACAATACCTTCGTCGCCGTCTTTTCCGATGTCGACCGCGACGGCGACCAGGACCTGGTCGTCGCCTACGATACCGGCCAGGTCCGCACCTGGCGCAACAACGGCGATCTGACGTTCGAGTCGGCGGTCAACCCGTCGTCGGACCGCTTCGGCTATCCGATGGGTGTCGCCATCGGCGACTACGACAACGATGCCCGCATGGACTTCTTCTTCTCCAACGTATCGAGCACGCCGCCCAGGTTCATGGCCAAGGGCGACTTGCGCGACGACCAGATTTTCCACACGCCGCTGATGCTGTTCCGCAACGATGGCGGCTTCAAGTTCACCGACACGGCGGACGAGACCAAGGTCGCCGACTACGAGTTTTCATGGGGCGTGGTCCTCGACGACCTCAACAATGACGGCCGCGAAGACATCCTGGTGGCCCAGAACTACGTGTCGCTGCCGTTCCAGAAGATCTTCCGCCTGCCGGGCCGGGTCCTCGTGCAACTGCCGGACGGCACCTTCGGGACGGCGGAAGACGCGACCGGCCTGACCAACCGCAACTATGAGATCACGCCCCTGGTCGCGGACTTCAATAACGACGGCTACCGCGATGTCGTCCGGGTCAACCTGGCCGGCCCCTCGCGCGCCTTCCTGAGCGGCGGCGGCAAGAACGGGTTTCTCAAGGTGCAGCTTCCCGAGACCCCGAAATCCCTGGGAGCCCTGGTCGAGGTCGTTGTTCCCGGCGGCGGAAAACTGACCCAGCAGTTCACCAGCGGCGAAGGGCTCGCGTCGGATCAGTCCCATGAGATGATCTTCGGTTTGGGCGACGCGAAGTCGGTCGAGAGCGTGACCGTCTACTACGCCGACGGCATGTCGAAGCGGATCGCCGCGCCCGCCGTCGGCCAGACGCTCCGTATCCAGTGAGGCGATTCCACAACTAGCGCCGAGCGGCGGGATGGCCGGGCGGCGGAACCAACGGACAAGGGTTGTTCATCATGACTGAAATCAATGCCCATCAGCGCAAAATGCTGATTTGTACCGGTGTCGCCGCGGCGCTGGGGGCCCTCGTCGTCGGCATCGGCGAGTTCACCTTCCAGTTCTCGCCAATGGGCGGCTATGAAGGCGCGGACTATCTTTATTTCCTCGATGTCAGCCGTGAACGGCTGACCCTGGGTCATTTCATCGGCGTCCTGGCGGCGCCGCTGTATCTCGTCGGCTATTGGCACATCGCCCAGATGCTGCGCCCGGCGGCACGGTGGATCGCGGCGACGGTGTTCGGTCTCGGCGTCTATGCCTTCATCATCGGCGACGTCTGGCTCGGCGGCCGGGTCAATCTGGCCTTCACCGTGAAGACCCGGGAAATGGCCCCGGATGCCTTGAAAACCCTGTTCAGCGATCTGCTCACCGACGTCAGCGCCCATAACGAGCCGTTGATCAACATCGTCCGGGTCCTGGTGCTGATCATTTCAGTCCTCATGGTCTGCGGGATTTTTACCGGCAAATCGCTCTATCCGCGCTGGATCGTCATCTTCTCGCCGATCGTCATCGTGATCCAAATCTTCGCGGTCTACACCATGGTTCCGGGCGTCGGCGTTTACCTGCTGCCGGCGGCGATGAATATCGCCCACCTCGTCTTTTTCACGCTGTCGACCTGGGCCGCCATGCAAATCCAAGTCGCGGATCGTTGAGCGACCGGGGGGCCGGCGGGCGTTTTACGAACGCGGCAGCAATGCCAGGTATTGGCCTTCGCATCGCCATCGCGGCGCTGGCGCTGTTCGGCCTCGTTGGCGTCGTGCCGGTCAGCCTGGCCGAACTGTCGGCCGGTGGCGCCTGTCCCCACCTGGGCCCGTTGCCAGC
>JAJFIG010000499.1 GCA_021775195.1 Rhodospirillales bacterium
AGCAGGGCGAGACCGACCACCAGCATGCCGGTGATGGCGCCGGACTTGAAGGCGATGTCGAGGCCGCCTTCGACGCCCTTGGTCCGTGCCGCCTCGGCAGTGCGCACGTTGGCGCGTACCGAGACGTTCATGCCGATATAACCGGTAAGGCCGGATAAAAAGGCGCCGATGAAAAAGCCGATCGCCGCAGTCATTCCGAGGGTTAGTCCAAGAATGATATCAACTACCACACCGACCATGGCGACGGTCGTGTATTGGCGGTTCAGGTAGGCACGGGCGCCTTCCTGGACGGCGGCGGAGATTTCCTGCATGCGCTCGTTGCCCGTCGGGTTGGCGAGCACCGAGCGGGTTGCATAAACGCCATAAAGGAGTGCGATGAGACCACAGATAATGATTAACGAATACACGATCGGCATGGTGATGGACCTTTGATGTACCTAACGCTGTCGGCTGTAAGCCGATGGCTGGGGATGGCTAACGATGGCTGAGGCGAAACCTTGGATGTTGGCCAATATGTTTCATTGGCGGATAGACCGGGGGGAAAATGCCAGAACCCTTTTGATAAAGCAACAGGCCAGCTTTGCCGCGCAGGGACAAAATCCAAAAAAACCGCCCAATTTGAGGGTTTTTTGCTCGGTTTTATCGGATTATCGAGAAAACCTGCCCAATTCAATCAACCGTTCCGGGCAGGAGCGGATGGCGCGACATGACCGGTCGGTTCACGGACAGATGATCAGAAATCGGGGCGGCCGTATCCCCGAAATGAGAATCATTTGCCATTCGTTCTTGGTTTTGTTTACGGTAGACCGCGAAGTTTACAGTAGCCTGGAAATTGAAGGTTATCTGGTAAACACTATTTTGAACTGTAACACTATTGGGGGGCACCCATGGAAGTGATCACTAATGCGGTAGGCTGGTTAAATGGCATCGTCTGGGGCGTGCCTATGCTGGTCTTGATTTTGGGCGTCGGATTTTTCCTGACGGTCGGGCTAAAATTCCTGACGATCACTAAAATTCCATTTGGTTTTAAGCTCCTGTGGGCGGGCCGGATTCCCGGTGGCGAAGGCGAAATCAGCCCCTTCAATGCCTTGATGACGTCACTGGCGGCGACGATCGGCACCGGTAATATTGCCGGCGTTGCGACGGCTATTTTTCTTGGTGGCCCCGGTGCCATCTTCTGGATGTGGATGACCGCGCTGGTCGGTATGGCGACGAAATATGCCGAAGCCGTTTTGGCTGTCCGTTTTCGCGAGGAAGACGAGCGCGGCAAGCATGTCGGCGGGCCGATGTATTACATCAAGAACGGACTCAGCAAAAGGTGGAATTGGTTGGCTGTCGCCTTTGCTCTGTTCGCTGGAGTTGCCGGTTTCGGTATCGGCAACATGGTTCAGGCGAATTCCATCGCCAATGCCCTGAACGCAAACTTCGCCATTCCTGAATGGCTGACCGGCATTGTCCTTGTCTTGCTGGTCGGCGCTGTTCTGCTTGGCGGCATTGAACGAATCGCAACGGTCGCCGGCAAGCTCGTGCCTATCATGGCGATCGCCTATATTGGCGCAGGATCATTGGTTCTGCTGCTCAATGCCGGAGCGATTCCTGGCGCCTTTGCCCTGATCTTCAAACATGCCTTCACGCCGACCGCAGCGACCGGCGGCTTTGCCGGCGCCGCCGTTTGGGCAGCCATTCGCTTCGGCGTCGCGCGCGGCATATTCTCGAACGAGGCCGGTCTCGGTTCGGCCCCGATCGCGCATGCAGCGGCCCAGACCAAGGGTCCGGTCAGCCAGGGCCTCGTCGCCATGCTGGGCACCTTCATCGATACGCTTGTCGTCTGCTCCTTCACCGCCCTGGCAATCCTCGTCACGGGTGCATGGACCAGCGGTGAGACGGGAGCGGCCCTTACATCCAAGGCGTTTGATCTGGCCTTACCTGGCGTCGGGGGCTATGTGATCGCGCTGGCTTTGGCCGTTTTCGCGTTCACGACGATTCTCGGATGGAGCTATTATTGCGAGCGTTCGCTGCAATATCTGTTCGGCATCAAGATCATCACACCCTTCCGGGCCGTATGGTCCCTGGCCGCACTTGTCGGGGCAACGCTGAAGCTCAGCTTCGTCTGGCTACTGGCCGATACGCTGATTGCTCTGATGGCAATTCCGAACCTGATCGCGCTGGCCCTGCTCAGCCCGATCGTGTTCAAGATCACGAAGGAGTTCTTCGACACGAAGGGAGAATCGGAAAACAATCCCTTCTGATCGAACCTGAATAGTCGGGGCAGCGCCTTCGCGATTTGGAGGGTTTGGGGGGCTGTTAACTATCGCTCAAGGACTGGATCAGGACGTTGGTGATGACGCCCGGGCCGGTTATCTTGTTCCCGACCGACTGCAGGCGCCGCTTGACGGTGTCGAGATCGATTCGCTGTTCTTTCTTCAACAGCTGCGGGATCAGCGTGTACAGGGCGCGCAGGAACGCGTCGTTCAGCCTTGGCATCAAGTGCTTGATCTTGTCGACGTTTTCTTCGTTTTCGGCTTCCAGCTTGATTTGAATATCGACGGTGCCGACGACCTTATCCCCCTGAAAAATCGGGATAAGCAATGGTGAGACATCGACAAACTTGGGCGGGGTCCTTGGAACGGCTTCCGTCGATGTCGTCCCATCTTCGGCATCTGCGGTGGCCTGTTCGGCGAAGGGACCGATCTTGAGCCACATCAGGACGCCGACGGTGGCACCGCCGAGCACCAGAACCAGGACGACGACAAGAATAAGCTTTTTCATGGCCGTTGCGGGCTGTCTGGGGTGTCCACATTATCGAGCTTCGGTGGACTGCGAAAAAAAACCATGCTTTTCATTGACTGCGGTCACGGCAAAAAATGGCGGTAGCCGTGGTGATCCAGGGAAATCGGCTGGCCGCCAGCGTCGATTACCCGAACCCCCTCCCCTTCGCCAATCTCCCCGATCGGAGTCAAGGAAAGCTTAAGATCGGCCGATATTTTATCGATGACCGCCGCGGCGGTCGGCGGCGCGCTGAACAGCAGTTCGTAATCATCGCCGCCGGACAGGATTGCTGACAGGAACGTATCGTCCGCTGCCGTGACCGTCTGCGCCGCGGTGGAAAGGGGAATCCGTGTCGCGTCGATGGTCGCGGCGACGCCGGAAGCGGCGCAGACGTGACCGAGGTCGGCGACGAGACCGTCGGATATGTCGATGGCGGCGTTGGCGATGCCAAGCAGTTTCAATCCCAGGGCGATTCGTGGCCGGGGCCGGTGATAACGGTCACGCAGTTCCGCGTCCAGGGATTCGCCAAGACCCGGAAGCTGCCCCTTGACCGCCATCAGTCCGAGAGCGGCGTCGCCGATGGTACCCGATACGTAAACCCGGTCACCCGGACGGGCGCCCGAGCGGCGCAGCTCACGCCCCTCGGGAACTAGGCCGAGGGCGCATATGGTCAGGGTCATGGGGCCCGGCGTCACCACCGTGTCGCCGCCGATCAATACGATACCGAATGACTTCTGGTCGGCGGCGAGCGAGCGGGAGAAAGCCTCCAGCCAGGACGGAGTGACGTCGCGGGGAAGCGCCGCCGCGAGGGTATAGCCCAGCGGCCTGGCACCCATGGCCGCCAGGTCGGAAAGGTTGACCCGAAGCGCCTTGGCGGCAACGGTGTCCGGCGGGGCCTGGGGCGTGAAATGGACACCGGAAACCAGGGCGTCGCTGGTTACGACGAGGCGGTGCCCCTCCTCGACGGCCATCACGGCGGCGTCGTCGGTCAGGGCGAAGGCCCCTGGGGCCGCGGCGGTCAGCGGGGCAAAATAACGCTCGATGATGCCGAATTCGTCGAAAACGGGATCAGCGGTCTTCCGCGTCCTCGCCATTTTTCGAATTCTCCAACTCTCCGGGCCTTAACGTCCGCGCCAGGCGATCAAGCACGCCGTTGACGAGGCTGGTCTCGTTGCCGGTGAAAAAGGCGTTGGCCACGTTCACATACTCGTTGATGACGACCTTCGATGGCACGTTGACGGAAACCTGAAGCTCATAGGTGGCGGCCCTCAGGATGGCCCGCAAGACCGCCTCCAGTCGTTGCACCGTCCATTCGCCATCCAGGGTCGGTTCGATCAAACTGTCGAGATCGGCACAGCGCCCTCCGACGCCCCGTACCAACTCGGCCAGGAGCGCGGCATCGGGCTCGACGAGGCGTTCATCGGCGGCGTCACCCGTGGCGTGGCGCCAACGGTCCTCGATGAACTCCTCGAGGACGGGATCGGCGGTAACGCCGGCCATATCCATTTCGTAGATGGCCTGGACAGCGGCAAGACGGGCCATGCTCCGGGGCCGGTCGGTGCGATTTCTGGCGCCATCGCCGCCGGTCGATGCCGGCTCGGCGCTCATCGGGGAACCAAAAGCCGCAGGGATTTCTTGATGTCCATCATCCTCAGGCAGGCATGGGCGGCGTCGGCGCCCTTGTTCTTGTCGTCGACCGAGGCGCGCGCCAGGGCCTGTTCGTAGGTGTCGCAGGTGAGGATACCGAACCCCATGGCGACGCTGAACGTGGTGCTCAGGTCCATCAGGGCCCGGCTCGCCTCGCGGCAGATGTGATCGTAATGATCGGTCTCGCCGCGGATGACGCAGCCAAGGGTAATGAAGCCGGCGTAACGGGCCGATTCGGAACCTATTTCCATGGAGCGGATGACGAAACGCAGGGCTGCCGGAACCTCGAAAACACCGGGGACGGAAAGTCGGTCGTAATCGATGCCGGTGTCGTCGAGAACGGCGCCTGCCCCCTTGACGAGCTGGTCGGCGATGTCCTCGTAAAAACGGGCTTCGACAACGAGAATTTTCGGTGAACGGGCCATGTCAGCCAGCATCCGTTGCTATGGAGCGTTGTTCGACGACACTCAAACCGTATCCTTCGAGGCCGACGATGGTTTTCGGCGTATTGGACAACAGGATCATATCCCGGACACCGAGATCGAGTAAAATCTGAGCGCCGACCCCATAATCCCGCAACTCCGCGGCGGGGCCTTCATCTACCCCCAGTTTTGCCCGCACCTGATCCGACAGGCTGGTCGGTAGCGGTTCGCGGATGAGGACCGCCACGCCGCGCCCGGCTTCGGAAATCATGCGCATGGCTTCATGCAGTTCACCGGCCTTGCCGGTGCTCGTGTCGCCGAGCACATCGCCGAGGACGTTCAGCGCGTGCATGCGGACCAGGACCGGGCCGTCAGCCGCAAGATCGCCTTTGACGAGGGCGATGTGCTCGGCGTAGGCGGTCTGGTTGACGTAGACGCACATCCTGAACTCGCCGCCGTG
>JAJFIG010000500.1 GCA_021775195.1 Rhodospirillales bacterium
ACGCGCTCTGGCCCCACTTCAGGAACTCGTAGCGTTCCTGATTGCGTTCGAATTCGAGCTCCACATTCTTGCCGAAGGCGTCCGCCGAGCCAGCAAAGTCGACCATCACCGAATGGTCGATGACCAGGTCCACCGGCGACAGGGGGTTGATCTTCTCCGGGTCCCCGGAGGCGGCGACCATGGCGTCGCGCATGGCGGCCAGGTCGACCACCGCTGGTACGCCGGTAAAGTCCTGCAACAGCTCCCGTGCCGGCCGAAACGAGATCTCCCGGTCCGAACGGCGGGCATTCACCCACGCCCCCATGGCCTTGAGGTCATCGACGGTTACCGAGCGGCCGTCCTCGTGGCGCAGCAGGTTTTCGAGCAGGACCTTGAGGGAGAGCGGAAGCCGGGAAATATCGCCGAGGCCGGCCTTGCCGGCGGCCTCGAGGCTGAAATAGTCGTAATTCTTGCCGCCGACCGTCAGGGTCTGGCGCACCTTGAGGCTGTCTTGCGCGCGTCCGGACACGGGAATCCTCCTCTTTTTCGGTACGGTTGGGGTGTGATGCTGGGGTCTACACCATATTTTGGGTTCCGTGTCCACCTATACCAGGAAACGACAGGGGGCGCCTGGAAATAGCGCCCCGCACCCGGCCCCGAGATGAACAAATCACGGGCATAAAGTCGCCACATTTGGGGTGCTATATTAGGATCATACAGACCTCCTCTTCTACCCAACCAGAGATTCCCCTCTCTGGCCCTACGACCGGCACTAGATGCCGGAAACCTTGGCCGGGCACCCAATCGGGGCCCGGCCAGATTTTTTCGCCCAACGCCGCGGTTTTCCGCCCCCGCCCCCCTATGCCCTTTCAATTCTGGACGGATTTGCTATACCGTGCGCGCTCACCGTTCGGTCGCTTTCCGATTATTGGATCCCCATGGCCCGATTCACCGGCGAGAACCTGACCTGCATCCGTGGCGAGAGGTGCGTCTTCACGGGCCTCGACTTCGCCATCCAGCCGGGAGGAGCGCTGAAACTGGTGGGCCCCAACGGCAGCGGCAAGTCCAGCCTCCTGCGCCTGATGGCCGGCCTGATTCCGCCGGCGTCGGGGTCCCTGGCCTGGGATGACGGCGCCGTCTCCGAGGATCCCGAGGAGCACAATGGCCGCCTTCACTACGTCGGCCATCTGGATGCCGTCAAAACGGTTCTGACGGTGGCCGAAAACGTCCGCTTCTGGGCCGGACTGCGTCCCGGAGCCGATACCGCCCGCTCCGCGGTCGTTGCCGCCCTGGGGGTGTTCGGCATCGCCCATCTGGTCGACGTTCCGGGCCGTTTTCTGTCGGCGGGTCAGAGGCGGCGGGTCAACCTGACCCGCATCGTTTCGGCGCCGGCGGAACTCTGGCTGCTCGACGAGCCGACGACGGCCCTGGACGCCGCCGCCACCGCCGGCCTTGAGCAAACCATGGCCCGCCATCGCGCCGGCGGCGGCATGGTGGTCGTCTCCACCCATACCGAAGTGGGCCTGGATGGCGCCGAGGTGCTGGATTTGAGCGATTTTGCCGAAAACGTACATGACGAAGCGGACTCGATGGCGGTCGGCCTATGACCAGATTCATGCATATCGTGCGCCGCGACCTTTATCTGGCCCTGCGCCAGGGCATGGACAGTGCCATGGTGGTCATGTTCTTCGTCCTCGCCGTGGTGCTGTTTCCCTTCGGGGTCGGCCCCGAAGCCAACATCCTGGCGCGCATCGCCTCCGGCGTCATTTGGGTGGCCGCCCTTCTGGCCTCCATGCTGTCCCTCGAGCGCCTGTTCCAGACCGATTTCGAGGATGGTAGCCTGGAGCTTCTGTCCCTCGCCCCGATGACGCTCGAGGTCATCGTCCTTGCCAAGGTAACCACCCATTGGTTGACCACCGGCCTGCCGTTGATCGCCGCCGCGCCGTTGCTCGCGGTCCTGATGAACATGAATATCGATGGCTTCGGCACCCTGATCCTCGCCCTCGCCATCGGCACGCCGACCCTCAGCCTCCTCGGTTCCGTGGGTGCGGCGCTTATTCTCGGCTCGCGCCGCGGCGGTGTTCTGCTTTCCTTGCTGATCCTGCCCCTGTACATTCCCTTGCTGATTTTCGGGGTCAGCGCCGTCGACTCGGCGATCAGCGGGTTTGCCGTGCGCCCGCAACTGATGATAATGGGCGGATTCCTGGTCGCCACCCTGCCATTGTGTCCGTGGGCGGCCTCGGCGGCCTTGCGTCAGGCCCTGGAATAGGTTCTTTTTTTCGATTGGCCCTTTTTTCCGGGGGCCAACTGGCCAATATTCAATTCATGGATTAGGTAATAGACGTAGGTTTGTAAGGGTCTTATCCGGAATGTTTGATCGATTCGCAAATCCGGCCCGGTTCATGCGGTTCAGTAAGATCGTGCTGCCCTGGCTGGCGGGCATCACCATCATTTGCATCGCCGTCGGGCTTTATCTCGGCCTGTTCACGGCCCCGGCGGATTACCAGCAGGGCGAAAGCGTGCGTATCATGTACGTTCACGTGCCCAGCGCCTGGATGGCACTGTTCTGCTACACCAACATGGCCATTGCCGCCGGCATCGGCCTGATCTGGAAGCACCCCCTGGCCGACCTGGCGGCGAAGTCGAGCGCCCCGGCCGGGGCCTGCTTCACCTTTCTGGCGTTGCTGACCGGGTCCCTTTGGGGCAAGCCCATGTGGGGCGCCTGGTGGGTCTGGGATGCCCGCCTGACGTCGATGCTGGTGCTGTTTTTCCTCTACCTCGGTTACATCGCCCTGAACAACGCCTTCGACGACCCGACCCGCGGCTCCAAGGCATCGTCGGTTCTGGTTCTGGTCGGCTTCGTCAACGTGCCTATCATCAAGTTCTCGGTCGATTGGTGGAATACTCTTCATCAGCCCGCCAGCGTCTTCAAGGCCGCCGGTCCGGCCGTCGACACCAGCATGCTGATACCGCTCATGTTGATGGCCGTCGGGTTTACCACCTACTTCCTTTGGATCGTGATGCTGAGGATGCGGGGCGAGATCATCGGTGGAAAGATCCGCGCCATCCGTCTGCGGCAGGTGCACGGCTAGTGGATAGAATCCAACATATGGTACCCATACGATCCCATATCCCGGTTTCCCAAGCCCACCGGATGCGTTGCCCGATGCTTGTGATGCTCCAGCATCACCGCGCATCGGGCGCCTTTCCGGATGAACTTGGGAAGCCGTCGTATGGGCACCATATGTTGGATTCTATCCACTAGGCAGGCCCGCCGACGGGTTCGGGAGTGTAGGGCGGCATCGGACAGCCGCCGATAAGGGATTGAACGGACATGGACTCTCTTTCAAGTTTCTTCGAGATGGGCGGCTATGCGGTCTTCATTTGGCCCAGTTATCTGATCACGGCCCTCGTGCTGACGGTCCTGTTTGTCACCACGCTCCGCTTTTTGCGCTCCAACGAGGCGGAACTGAAGGACCTGCAGGGCCAGGGTCAGGCTGCGGCCCGCCCCAACGCGGCGGAACGGGAGGTTGGCGGTGAAGCGTAAGCACAAGCGCCTGACCTTCGTCG